>WREN01000001.1 GCA_009779295.1 Oscillospiraceae bacterium
AAGCCTCGTCAAGAATTTTTCTAACTTCCTCGTCGTCGTTCGTTCCATAGATACCGAACAGCACATCCGCGCTGACCTCGAACACGCTCGCAAGCGGCACTACCTGCGAAATATCCGCCAAGCCCGTTTCGTTTTCCCATTTCGATACCGCTTTCGAGGTGACGTTGAGTTGTTCGGCGAGTTCTTCCTGCGTGAGATTGTGCTCTTTGCGCAGTTTTTTTATCGTTTGCCCTCCCGTATAGTATAATAAAGACAAAGCCGAAAAAGACCATAAAACAAGGGAATTCGGGGATGTAGGTATCCTTTTCCAGAACGATACCAAACACTATACGGGGCGGTTTGCCAGCTAAAAATATCGAACGAGAAATATTAAGGCTAAAATTTTGCCCCATGATAAGGAGGAAAACATATGGGCAAAGTAATAGTCATAGCAAACAGAAAGGGCGGATGCGGAAAGAGCATGACCACCGCAAGCCTCGGCGTCGGGCTTGCCCGCCAGGGCAAAAAAACACTCATCATCGATGCGGACAGCCAGCACTCGTTCACCATCAGCATGGGCATAGCGGAACCGGACAAACTGCCGGTAACACTCGCAACGGTCATGTCGGACGTCATCAGCGAAAAAGCGATAGACCCCAACGCAGGAATAATCCATCACGCAGAGGGCGCAGACATCATGCCCTCGAACAACAGCCTCGCGGGTATGGAACTCGCGCTCGCGCCGCTCATCGGGCGCGAAACGGTACTACGGCAGTATATAGAGAAGGTACACCATTCATACGACTACTGCCTGATCGATACCGCGCCCACGCTCGACCTGTTGACAGTCAACGCGCTCGCCGCCGCGGACAGCGTGATCATTCCGGTAACGCCGAATTATCTCGACGCGAAAGGGTTAGAGCTATTACTAAAGAGTATAGCACAAATCCGCAGAAATATCAACCCGAAACTTGAAATAAGCGGTATTTTGCTAACGATGGTAAACCGCAGGACGAACTTCACTAAGGAGATAATCACACTCGTCGAAAACACCTACGGCGGCAGAATCCGTATATTCGGCGAACATATCCCCCACTCCGTTCGGGCAGCCGAATCGACGGCGAAGGGTATCAGCATCTTCACCCACGACCCGAACGGAAAGGTAGCGGCTGCGTATGCCGCTCTCGTAAGCGAGGTGATTTCCGATGCCGCGTAACAAAACAAACGGCAATCTCGCGCTCGTCGGCTACGATGATATATTCAAGAACAGTACGACCCCGTTGAACGGTGAAGCGGTTTTTGAAATACCTCTGGACGAACTAAACCCACCGGAATTTCATCCATTTCAGGTGAACGACGACGAAAGCATGAAACGTCTGACCGAAAACATCAAGCGGTACGGAGTCCGCGAACCGGGTCTGGCGCGTCCGCGAGAGGACGGTGGGTATGAATTGCTGTGCGGCAACCGGCGCAAACGCGCCTGCGAACTCGCTGGAATACCTACTATGCCGGTCATCATCCGTGAAATGGACGACGACAGCGCGGCGATAGCGATGGTGGACAGTAACCTCGAACAACGCGAGAAACTGCTATACAGCGAAAAGGCGTGGGCTTACCGCATAAAACTGGAAGCGTTGAACCACAACGGCGTCAAGGGCGATATGCTGTCCGTGGATGTGCTGTCTGAGCAGACCGGGGAGAGTAAAAACCAGATATTCCGGCTCGTGCGGCTTACGGAACTCGTACTCGCCCTACTCGATAAGGTAGACGCGAAACAGCTTGCGTTCAACCCCGCCGTGGAGTTGTCGTACTTATCGCAGGTCGAGCAAACGGTGGCAGCTTCGGCGATGGATAAGTATGGGATCAAGCCGTCGCTGTCGCAAGCGGTACGGCTAAAAAAGATGAAGAAAGACGGAACGCTGACTATAGAAACGATTGACGCGATACTCTCCGAAGGCAAAAAACCGACGAAAGGCGAACCTGCCAGCTCGATGCGGTTTCGTAAATACTTCCCTCCTGAATACTCACAGAAGCAAATGGATGCGGTTATCGTAGATTTGCTGAAAAACTGGAAAGCGGGGGCGACGGTATGAATGAAATAAACGAAATCAAAAAGGCTTGCGAATCAATGAAAAGCGCGGTAAACACGGCGTTCGACCGGTTGATTCTGCTCCTCGGCAGCAAAGACGCAACAGGACTGCCAATGGAATATGTTTATCTCTTTACCGCGAATACACATATATTCATCGGTACAAAACCTGCCGCCGTACTGTTCGGTGAGGAACGTGCAGAGGCAGATAACTGGCGGAAGATATTTGCGGCTATTATGTCCAAATGCAACTCCGACGCCCAATGCCACGAAAATCTGATGTATCTGCTGGATAAAATCTCCGGCAGGGACAGGATATTACTCTCCCGTTCGCCCGACAGTATGAGGCGTCCCTTAAGAATTGACGAAGATATGTACGCCGAAGTCAGTTACGGGACAGCCACATTGCTCTACATACTGCGGGATAGGATATTAGCACCCGCCAACTTCGATTACTCCGGCATTAGTATTGTTTTGAAAATATAGGTGAGGCACGATATGATCTATTTCACAGCAGACCAGCACTTCGGACACGCGAACGTAATCCGGCATTGCACCCGTCCCTTCTCGTCGGCAAGCGAAATGGATGAAGCTCTGATTGACAACTGGAACTCCGCCGTCACCCCGAAGGACGAAATATACATCCTCGGCGACCTCACAATGCGCCCCGCCTCGGAAGCGCACAGATACCTGAGCCGGCTGAACGGGCGCAAATACTTCATCAAGGGTAATCATGACAGGTTTTTGAAAAGGTTTGCGCCGTATGAAAACGATTTTGAATGGGTGAAGGATTATCACATGCTTTATGTTGATAAGCAATGCTTTGTCCTGTTCCATTATCCGATATTGGAATGGGCGAACTATTACCGGGGCGCGATACATCTGTACGGCCACGTCCACAACGCACAGTCGTCCGCGAAGCTACTGGAAGGAATGAAAGGCCCGGCGTTCAACGTGGGAGTTGATGTGAACGATTACCGGCCGGTAAGCATTGATGATATAATGAAAAAGGCAAATCAAAAATAAACGGCATATTAATAATATCAATATAATACATTAAACGGGGCGTCTGACCGCAATATATACGGTCTGCGCCCCATTTTTTATGTTAATGCGGAAAAAGTCATAAATTCATGATATACTATACATCGGAGGGCAGGCAAATGAATAAAAACGATCACGACTTTCAGGTCAAGGTACATACTGCAATGTACCATTTAATAAAAGAAAAAGGCGTCGCATCGCCCGCCGAGGTCTTAATGGCAGTCGGCGTACTGTCGAAATCCGATTACGAAAGATGGCGGCGCGGTCATATTGATTATCTTGAGCGCGTATGCAAAATCAACCTGAGAAAACTGTCATTCATCAATCACGAAATCCGTGTATACGCCCGAAAAAACGATCTCAAGCCGTCATGGACAGACTACCGCCGGTGGGGTAAAAGAGAAACTACCCGCCTGCGGTTTTCCAAAAGCGGCGATGAAAATATCGAAAGGCTGTACGCCACGCATTATGTGAGCCATCAAAAGGTAGAAGAAGCTAAAAATAAATCCGAAAAACAAAAAGATTAATTTAACCATATAGAAAACACAGCCCCCGGCTATCGATTTTTCGGAAACAGCCGGGGGCTTTTTTATGTTCAAAACACAACGGAGGACAAATCAATGGGAAAGACGATAAGAAAAAACAACGTGAGATCAATCGACAAATGGCGCGGTTATTACCTTGAAGATTGCGATTGCTCCCTATGTAAGCATTTTGCCGGCCATAAACGCGGCTGCAGATTGGAAAAATGTATTTGCGAAGATGAAAAATGCGACGCGGTAACGAGCGGCAGGGTCAAACGGAAAAGGAGGCGGAACAGGGCTTGGGATGGGTAACGAAGGAGCAGATAGAGCGCGCGCGGCAGGTCAGCGTCCTCGATTATGTACTGCGGTATGAAAGCGGTAATATCAAGCGCGTGGGAAACGAATACCGACTGCGCGACCACGAATCGCTTGCTATTGGTGAAAAAGGTTTTTACTGGCACAGCCGTGAGATCGGTGGGAAAACGGCGCTCGATTACCTCGTCAACGTGCGCGGGTACGGACTTGCCGATGCGGTCTGCCTGCTCATACACGAACATCCGCATGATATAGAACATTCAAGCAAACCGGAAACCCCATATAACCACAGTGTATCGACTCTTGAACGTCTGCTACTCGTTCTGCCGCGCCGAAACACAAACAACAACCGTGTGATAGCATATCTACAGAGCCGCGGAATAGACAAAGGGGTAATATTGGATTGCATTGAACGCGGCGACCTGTACGAATCGGCAAATTTCCACGACTGCGTGTTCAAGGGCAAGGACGAAATCGGCAAAACCCGCTGCGCCGCCATACGCTCGACGACTGCGGCGTTCAAGCGCGACGCGGACGGAAGTGACAAAAAGTACAGTTTCATACTTCCGCCCGAAGTGCCTGATAGTAATATCGTAGCCGTATTTGAATCAGGTATAGACTGTCTTTCCCATCAGACGCTATGCAAACAGGGATATATCCCGCAATTCGGCGGCTGGCGGCTGTCACTCGGCGGCACGAGCGTACTGGGATTGGAATATTTCCTCGAACTCCATCCGCAAATCATCCATTGCCTCGCCTGCACAGACAACGACGAGGCGGGCAACCATGCAGCGGATCGGATAATGGAACTGCCCGGTATTACAACCGAACGCATACCGCCTGTCAATGGCTGCGATTGGAACGATACGCTCATGGCGGCACAAAAAGCGGAACGGACACAAAACAAGGCTCGGCATAGCAACGAGCCATATATATAAATATAATAAAGGAGTGGATATATATTGCAGCACGAACAGGTAAACGAGCGAACCGTGGCGCTCTCGATCAAAGGCGTGAAACTGACGGGGCGTATGCTGGCGAAAGCGATGCAGGCGTTCATGAAAAAGGCGCGCGAACCTACGCACAAACATGGCAAACAGAGCCTGAGATCATTGACGAAACACGGCGCGAGCCTTGCCGACATAGAAATCTCCGGCGACAACATCGGTACATTCAAGCGGACGGCGCGCAAGCACAACATAGACTTCGCGCTCAAACGCGATAATTCATCCGACCCGCCGAAATGGCTGGTGTTTTTCAAAGCGAAAGACGACAAGGCTCTGCAATCAGCGTTCAACGAATATTCAAAGATAACGCTGAAGCACAAAACGAAAAAGCCGTCCATGCTTACTAAGCTGAGAAATTTCAGGGAACTCGCTAAAAACGCGCTGACTCCCGCAAAAAGCCGCAGACGTGGAGGCCATGAACTATGAACACGGACAAGATAAAGAAGTTTGTACTCCCCAACCTGCCCTATGTGATGTTGTTCTGGTTTTTCGGCAAGATGGGCGAATCCTACCGCCTGACGCCGGGCAGCGACGTACTAAAAAAGATGATGGGCAGCCTTACCGGGCTAAATATCGCTATGGCAAAACCGTTGCCGTCGTTTGACCCGTTCGATATTCTTGTAGGGCTGGCAGGTACGGCAATAGTATTTCTCTTTGTATGGTACAAGAAGAAAAACGCAAAAAAATGGCGTAAAGATATAGAGTACGGTTCTGCTCGTTTTGGCAACAAAAAAGACATCGAACCTTTTGTTGATCCAAAGCCTGGCAACAACATCATCCTGACCGCAACGGAGAGCCTTACGCTCAACGGCAGGCCGAAAAACCCGAAATTTGCGCGCAATAAAAACGTGCTCATCGTGGGTGGTTCCGGTTCAGGCAAGACCCGCTTTTGGCTCAAACCCAATCTCATGCAGCTTCACAGCTCGTATTGTGTTACCGATCCGAAGGGAAGCATCCTCGTCGAGTGCGGTAAACTGTTACAGGACAACCAGTACGAAATAAAAGTGCTGAATACGATTGATTTTACCAAATCAATGAGATATAATCCGTTCGCGTATATCCGTTCGGAAAAAGACATCCTCAAACTCGTGACGGCGCTCATCCAAAACACGAAGGGCGAAGGAAAAGCCGGAGAAGATTTCTGGGTGAAGGCCGAGACCCTGCTCTACTGCGCCCTAATCGGGTATATCTATTTTGAAACGGGCGAAGAGGAACAAAACATGAACTCACTCGTGGAAATGATAAACGCGATGGAAGTGCGCGAAGAAGATGAAATGTACAAAAACGCGGTGGATTATCTGTTTGATGAACTGGCGGCGAAAAGCCCTCAGCACTTCGCCGTAAGGCAATATGAAAAATATAAGCTGGCGGCGGGCAAAACCGCGAAATCGATCCTAATTTCATGCGGAGCGAGGCTCGCGGTGTTTGATATAAAAGAAGTACGCGACCTGATGGCATACGATGAAATGGAACTCGACACCATCGGCGACCGCAAAACCGCTCTGTTCATCATCATAAGCGATACCGACGATACATTCTCGTTCATCGCCGCCTTGATGTACAGCCAGTTATTTAATTTACTCTGCGATAAGGCGGACAACGAATACGGCGGACGGCTGCCAGTCCACACACGTTTCCTGCTGGACGAGTTTGCAAATATCGGCAAAATTCCGCGTTTCGAGAAACTGATAGCCACCATCCGAAGCCGCGAGATTTCAGCCTGCGTCATCTTGCAGGCGCAATCTCAGCTTAAAAGCATTTATAAGGACGACGCCGAAACGATCATAGGCAATATGGATACGGTGCTATTCCTCGGCGGCAAGGAAAAAACTACTTTGAAAGACCTGAGTGAGAGCCTCGGAAAGGAAACCGTATATATGCTGAACAACAGCGTCAGCAAGGGTAATTCCCCGTCGTACAGTCAGAACACGCAGAAGCTCGGCAAAGAACTCATGTCCATCGACGAAATCGCCGTGATGGACGGGGCAAAGTGTATCTTGCAAGTGCGGGGCGTCAGACCGTTCCTTTCGGATAAATTCGATATAACTAAGCACAAGAATTACTGTTATCTTTCCGATTCAGACCCGAAAAACGCTTTTGATATAGGCAAATACGTACTGCGGAAGTTGAAAATAAAACCGGATGAGTGGTACGAATACTTCGAGTACGAGCCAACGGAGGAAGGACTGCCGGACGAAGCGTTTGACGATTTCCCGGTAGACCTCGAACCAATTTAGCAAACCGTAATATCTATTAAGCCGCTCTCTCCAAAACGGAGGGGGCGGTTTTTTTCGTTTCAGTAAAAACAAAAATATATTAAAAATAACGGAGGAAAACACACCATGACAGACCTTACCATCATCAAGCAAAACGGCGGCAGTTACATCGACAGCCGCGAAATCGCCGAACTAATCGGCAAACAGCACGGACATCTGCTGCGCGATATGCGCGGGTATATTGAAATCATGACAAAAAACGGACTATCCAAAGATGGATTGTCCGATTTTTTCGTCGGGAACAGTTACATTAACGCGCAAAACAAAGAAATGCCCTGTTATTTTATCAGCAAAATGGGATGCGAATTAATCGCAAATAAACTAATCGGCGAAAAAGGAATCCTGTTCACTGTTGCATACGTCAGAAAATTTAATGATATGGAACAGAGAGAGCGCGCCGAACTGGAGGCGCGCGCGGCAATATCCACGCCGCGACTCGGCGAATACAACTCCTGCGCACGGATCGTTATCCGCGCCTTACGTGAATTGGGTGCAATGCCGGAGGACATCATCCTGTTCCTGCGGGAACTGTATAAGCCGCTGGGCATTGCCATTGCCGCCGATACGGTAATTGATAAGGATAAAGAAACCGAGCCGCAAATACCCCGTATGTACACGGCGAAACAAATCGCGGAAAAACTCAGCGTCTACTCTCTCAACGGCAACCCGCACCCACAGGCGGTATCCTGCATACTCAACGAAAACCTGTTTATCGGCGACGCGCATAAAATCGCCGTTACATTGGACTGCGGCGACCACATCGGCATCAGCGTCAGGTACGACGAATACGCCGTTCAGTCGGCAATGGACTGGATAGTCGAATACGGGTTTCCCGGTGAGATATACGGTTTCGAGCGGACATATAAGGTGCGCTACGAAAAATAACTATTGTCCAGCAGGGGTTTCGTAAATTACACGAAACCCTTTCATATATATAAAGGCAGATAAAAACGTTATCAAAGTGCGCGGCAAAATAAAAAATAAAATAAAAAGGAGCAGCCGGAAAACTGAATACGCGCACGGACAAAAACCCGCATATCGCGGTTTTTTTGTTTGAAAAGCGTCAACAAAGACGCGGATTCGTTCGTTTTTCCGGCAAAACACACACTATGGAATTTTTCAACTCTGCGGTAGACGTACTGCAAACACTGGTCATCGCGCTCGGCGCGGGTCTCGGAATCTGGGGTGTCATCAATCTACTGGAAGGATATGGCAATGATAACCCCGGCGCGAAATCACAGGGGATGAAACAGCTAATGAGCGGCGGAGGCGTCGCGCTCATCGGCTTAGTCCTCGTACCGTTGCTTAGCGGTCTTTTCGGCTAATGGCCGGGCTGCTCGATTCGATTGCCGACTGGTTCAGGGGGCTGTTGATCGACGGCATTACAGGCAATTTTATCGGTATGTTCAACGATATGAACGCGCGTGTCGGTGATATTGCTTCGCAGGTAGGGCAGACGCCCGCGGGCTGGAACGCGGGCATATTTGCCCTTATTCGCACCCTGTCCGAAACGGTGGTCATACCCATAGCGGGTATGATACTGACTTTCGTGCTGTGTTATGAGTTGATACACCTCATCATCGAGAAGAACAACATGCACGATTTTGACACTTTTAACTTATTCAAGTGGATATTCAAGACATTCTGTGCGGTATTTATACTGACGCACACCTTTGACATAGTGATGTTCATATTCGCCCTCGCGCAGAACGCGGTGAACAACAGCGCGGGAATAATCGCCGGCAGCCTTGATATGAACCTCGCCATGACAGACCTCGCCGACCAACTGGCGGCGATGGGAACAGGCGAGCTAATCGGGCTGTTCTTTGAGTCGGCGATATTAAGTATCGTAATGAACGCAATCTCTATTTGTGTATTCCTTATCATATACGGAAGGATGCTGGAAATATACCTGACCATATCGGTCGCACCCATACCGCTGTCAACGATGGCAAACCGCGAATGGGGCGGTATCGGCACAGGCTACCTGAAATCGCTGTTCGCATTGGCGTTTCAGGGATTTTTGATCATGGTATGCGTTGCCATCTACGCCGTACTCCTGCAAGGTATAACGGCAGCAGGCAGCGTCCACGCGGCGATATGGGGCTGTATGGGTTATACGGTACTGCTCTGCTTCATTTTGTTCAAAACGGGCAGCATGGCGCGGTCGATATTCGGCGGACATTAAAATAAAGGATTGGTGATGAAAATAAATACGGCAAAGACTATTTTCGGCGACGTACAACCTGGCGATTGGGTCATAGCCGCCGGTAATAACGATTACCGTTACCTAATCGGCATGGTGACGGAGATAGACAAGCCCGGAACGCCGGATCACGATACTGAAAACGAAACCGACGATATTCACGTTGATTTTACGGTTTTTGATTATCCGCAGGAACGCATTTCGGAAATAGAAAATCATTTCACCGGCTTGTATGGCGAACCAAAAATATTTGATGAATTGGCGATAGACAACGTTATTATGGCTCCCGATATGCTGATTCGGATAACGCATTTGGGTCAGGACGAAATTTCATTTATTGGTAACCTCCGTAAAAACTGCGAATCTTTCTGCAACTGCTTTCCAGGAGGCGTCAATTCACAGAGCGAAAAACACGCGGAACTCATAGAGCGCGTGAACAAAAACCTCGCGGACTACCATGATTTTTTGGAGAGTTTCGGTACAAGGGAACTTATCGGCATGGCGGGGAAAATCAACGCCATGTCCGACGCTCATTTATACATAACATCGTGGCATAGATTTGACGATGGCGAACTGGATGTTCTGTTACAATTTCAAAATCCGTTAGAAATTGTCGCGGACGAGTGGTGTGACCGCTGTTCCGATTTGAGCGATATGAGTTTTACAGTAGCACTCATCGAACGGCAGAAAGACGATTTTTTCGCGACATACTCTTTAATGAAAGATTTGAAAGCGCCGCAGGACGCAAGCTCAGATATTTTAGCGCGAAAAATACCGGATAAACCCGCCGAAGTTCGCACCCCCATTGAAAAAGCGGAACAAACCGCCGTGAAGCCAAAACAAAGCCTTGCGGATAAACTGCAAGCGGCGAACAAAAAAGTAAAAGCGCAGGACACACAAAACAATAATAAACAATTACAATCCCGTAAACGGGAAGAAAGAGGCTAAAAAAATGGCAGATACAAAATTAGACGTCAGGGTATACCCCATAGACGAACCGAAAGGCAATACAAAAGCGTTCGCCAGCGTAGGAATAGATGATACGATCGCCATACGCGGTGCCCGCGTCGTGGAGGGTGAAAAGGGTATGTACGTGACTATGCCGCAGTCAAAAGACAAAGAAAATAACTACCACGACATCGCGTACCCACTGAGCGGCGACCTGCGTAAGGAAATAAGCGCCGCCGTACTTGCCGAATATGAAAAGATGGCAAACATACCGCCGAATCAACGCGGGTATGAAGCACCGGACATGAGCGCGGCGAACAACATAAAAGCGCAGGATATACAACTGGACATTCGCGTATACCCGCTCGAAGAACCGAAAGGCAGTACCAAAGCGTTCGCCAGCGTGGGTATAGATGACATGGCCGCTATACGCGGAATCCGCGTCGTCGAAGGCGAGAAAGGTTTGTTCGTGACCATGCCGCAGTCAAAAGACAGCGAGGGCGAATACCACGACATAGCGTTTCCCTTGAACGGCGACCTGCGGAAGGAAATAAGCAAAGCGGTGCTTAAAGAGTACGAAACCGCCGAAAAAACCGTTGACCGCAAGCCTTCGCTCGCGGAAGGACTGCGCGACGGAGCGGCGAGAGCCGCCGAACAAACCACCGCGCCGAGAGCAGCCGCGGCAAAGTCGCACGGGTCGGGGGTGTTGGAATGAGCGTATCACCGCATAACGAAAGCATAGAGCCGAAAATGAAAGACGTGCGCAGGGACATCATTTTCCGTGATGAGGACTATAAGGAAAAATTCAGGATCAAAGACGGCGACAGTATCAAGATCACCGTCGCTTATGACGGCGAGGAACTGATACGCAAATGCCGCTGGCTCGATGAAGCGCACATGAACGTCGGCTCTACTTGTTATCATATGGATGAATTCATGGAAAAGCAAATGCGGATCGGTAATAAATATGAATCAATTCCGGATCAGGAACCGAAACTTGACGTTGTAGTCGCCGAACCGGGTAAACCGCCGCGCGACGCCGTTATACCTATGACATCCGCCGCCCTGCGTGAAATAACCGGAGGCGAGCCGGAAATAATCGGCAAGGATAAATATTCGGCTTCTGTTGAAGGAAAAAACGGCAACGGCACGGTTGTTATCTGCGGTATAAGCGAAAACTATCTGACCAGTCTGCATCCTTATGTGGCGCAAACTAAAAAACACGAGCTTGCGGCAGCGCAGGAAAATTTCAAACCGACGTTAGCCGACCGGCTTGAATCGGGCAAGGCGAAAGCGGCGGAGCATAATTCGGCGGCAAATAAACCGCCGCAAAAGCATCGCCATACGGAAGTGGGTGGGTAAATGGCATTCGTAAACGTACCTAAAGACCTCAATAAGATCAAGAACAAGGCGTTGTTCAACCTAACCGTCAGGCAGCTTGTGTGTTTCGGCGCGGCGGCGGCAATCGGGATACCGGTATATATCCTCACCCGCGTCGCAATCGGCGGCACGGGCGCTGCTTTATTGATGATCGGGTTGATGCTGCCCTGCTTCTTCTTCGCCATGTTTGAGAAGGACGGCCAACCCGCCGAAAAAGTCCTGCGGAACTATATCCGCACCCGTATATACTTTCCGGGCAAGCGCCCGTACAAAACGGAAAACCTATACGAAATACTGGAAAAGGAGGGAAAGAGCCTTGCAGAACAAGAAACAGCAGCGACGCCGGACGCCGCAGGCAGTATCGGCAAAAGGAATCAGTCATATAAATAAAAAAGTGCAAAATAATAAAGGATATATCAAAACACCGCCCGCATCGAAACAGGGCGGTGTTTTTGCGTCATTGGCGGCAAATATATTCGGGTGTACCGGCAAGCCGCAGACGGCGCAGCAGTCCATACCCTACCGTGAAATGTACAAGGACGGTATCTGCCGCGTCAATCAACGGCTGTACACCAAGACCATAGAGTTCTACGACATCAATTACCACCTCGCGCAGAACGAGGACAAAACGGCTATCTTTGAGAAATACTGCGACTTCCTCAACTACTTCGATTCGTCCGTAACCGTACAGCTATCGTTTATCAACCAGTACGGCAACCCTGATGAGTTCCAGAAAGCCATAGACATTCCCTTGCGGGGCGACGGCTACGACGATATACGACGCGAGTACGCGGATATGCTGAAAAACCAAATGGCAAAAGGCAACAACGGGCTTGTCAGGAAGAAATACATCACTTTCGGCATAGAGGCCGATAACCTCAAGGCAGCGAAATTACGTATAGAACGCGTGGAAACGGACATACTGAACAATTTCAAAGTGTTGGGCGTGGCGGCGCGCCCTCTGAACGGTGCGGAACGGCTGGAAGTGATGCACGGGCAGTTGCACATCAACGGTTCAGACAAATTCCGGTTCGATTGGAACGACCTCGTACATTCGGGGCTGTCCACAAAGGATTGTATCGCGTCTACGTCGTTTGACTTCCGGGACGGCAAGACATTCCGTATGGGTACGCATTACGGCGCGGTAAGCTATTTGCAGATACTTGCGCCGGAACTGACCGACCGTATGCTCGCGGACTTCATAGACCTTGATTCGCCGGTGACGGTGACGCTACATATACGGTCAATCGACCAATCCGAAGCTATCAAGATGATCAAACGCAAGCTGACGGACCTTGATAAAATGCGTATAGAAGAGCAGAAAAAGGCCGTGCGGAGCGGATACGATATGGAGGTGCTGCCGCCAGACCTGATAACCTATGGGAGCGAAGCGAAAACGCTGCTTGAGGATTTGCAGTCGCGCAATGAGCGTATGTTCCTCGTTACCATGCTGGTGATGAATAAAGCCAACAAGAAACAAAAGCTCGAAAACGACGTATTCGCGGCTTCGGGGGTGGCGCAGAAATACAACTGCGCGCTGAAACGGCTCGACTGGCAGCAGGAGCAGGGACTGATGAGCAGTCTGCCCATAGGCCTGAACCAGATCGAAATAAAACGCGGGCTAACCACATCGTCTGTCGCTGTCTTTGTACCGTTCACTACCTGCGAATTGTTCCAGCACAGCGAAGCGATGTATTACGGGTTGAACGCGCTGAGTAACAACCTGATAATGGCAAGCCGCAAGGAATTAATGAACCCGAACGGCCTGTTCCTCGGAACACCCGGAAGCGGCAAATCATTTTCGGCGAAACGCGAGATCATCAACGTATTCCTGCTCACCGGCGACGACATCATCATATCAGACCCCGAAGCGGAATATTTCCCGCTTGTAAACCGGCTGGGCGGCCAGGTAGTGAAATTGTCGCCCGTCAGTACGCAGTACATCAACCCGATGGATATAAACCCCGATTACGCCGACGACGAAGATCCACTCACATTGAAAAGTGATTTCATCCTGTCGCTGTGCGAATTGATAATAGGCGGCAAATCAGGTCTTGAACCCGTGGAAAAGACGATCATCGACCGCTGTGTAAGGCTGGTATACCGTGAATACCTCGCCAATCCTGCGCCGGGATGTATGCCGATACTGGAGGATTTATATAACCTGCTTCGCAAACAGAGTGAACCGGAGGCGCAGCGGATAGCGACTTCGCTCGAAATCTACGTGATTGGCTCGCTCAACGTGTTCAACCACCGCACAAATGTGGATATTACCAACAGGCTGGTGTGCTATGACATAAAGGAACGTGCAGCGACACGTTGTCGCACAAACTTCAATCGGGCAAGTGCCTGAAAGGAGGTAAAAACGACGGGGAAAACAGAGTTTTCCCTAACTGATACTTCGAGAGGTGGAATGATGGGGTAACGCCCTGAAACGCCTCCCCTGAGACTGCGATGGAAGAAACGGATTGCAATATCCGGGACTGACACAGCTCGCCGAAGTCGGCTGAATACACTCGCTATACTTGCCAGTGGCAACACAGCGGTATGGCAAAAACGAGCCAGAGATGGCCGTGAGTGACAGGCCGGGGGTCTACAAAAATACCTATGGTCAGAATGTCTTAACCGACCGACAAAAACCGCGAAAGTACGAGTCTAAATAATGTACGCGTAGAAAATGCGCTTGTCCCGTCAGGGAAGCCGGTGTGGGGGAGTAAAATTGTTCTTTATGAAACTCCATACAACGTTACAGGCGTTGTCAAGCCGGCAGGCTTAAAGCGGAGGCCTAAGGGTATATATGCACAGATAGAAGTATCGGAACGTGGAAAGTCCGGGGCGTGGAGCGATTGCACGCTATGAAGCGTTGAGAGGGAAAACCGTGTCGTCGGAAACGAAGGTGCGGTATAACTTCTCTTAATCCCGGAGGAAGGCGCAGCCGTGGTACCGTTTTCGGTTAGCGATAATCGAAATTAGAAGCCGTGAAAAAAGTAAGCGGTGGAGGGACGGGCTGTAGTCGGTTGCAAGAATACAAACAATTACAGTTGCACGTTAGGATTCGAGTACGACCAAAAGGTCAATTTACTCGCGAGAGGAGTTGATGCCTATGGCTATACGGAACCAACGGCAAACAAAGCAAGAAAAACCCAAAGCTAAAAAAGTGGATGTTCTACGACGCGCAGAATATTATGACATGCAAGAAACTTTTGACAGACTTTATGCGGACAGTATGGAAGGGAAACCTTTCACACAGTTGATGGATTTGATACTTGACCGGGAAAATATCCTGCTCGCTTACCGTAATATCAAAAGAAACAGCGGAAGCGTCACCCCCGGCACGGACAACCTGAACATAGAGGACTTGGCAAAAGTTACCTCAGACCACATGGTCGAAAAAGTCAAGAACATCCTACGGAACTATCGACCCCGCCCGGTTCGGAGAAAAGAAATCCCGAAGGAAGGAAACCCGGAAAAGACCCGACCTTTGGGAATCCCCTGCATGTGGGACAGACTGATACAACAATGCGTCCTGCAAGTATTAGACCCCATTTGTGAAGCGAAATTCAGTGATAACAGTTATGGCTTCCGCCCTAACCGAAGTTGCGAACACGCAATAGCGCAATCGTACAGGCTCATACAGCAATCGGGTTTGCGCTTCGTTGTCGAAGTTGATATACAAGGATTTTTCGACAATGTTAATCACTCAAAACTAATAAAACAGATGTGGGCTATGGGGATTCAGGATAAAACATTGATATACATTATTCGCCAAATGCTAACGGCTCCTATCTTCATGCCGGATGGAAGCATGGTAACGCCGGACAAAGGAACCCCGCAAGGTGGTTTATGTTCACCGTTACTTGCGAACATCGTACTGAACGAATTGGACAGATGGGTAGAAAGCCAGTGGCAGGAAAACCCTGTTGTATACAATCACTCCACGCATAAAAACGCTAACGGCTCCCTCATCAAAAGTCACGGCTATGCCGCTATGCGAAAAACAGGGCTTAAAGAGATGTATATCGTCAGATACGCAGATGATTTTCGGATTTTCTGCCGTACCAGAAGCGACGCCGTTAAAACTATGGTCGCCGTAACAAAATGGCAGAAAGAACGGTTAAGGCTTCAGGTATCGCCGGAGAAAACGAGGGTTGTCAACCTGAAAAGACAATACTCCGAGTTTCTGGGCTTCAAAATCAAGGTGCGAGAAAAAGAACGCAAACAGGTGGTAAAATCGCATATTTGTGATAAAGCCGCCAAGAAAATCGCACAAAAATCGGTCGAAGCAATCAAAGAGGTTGTCAGGCCAACGGGCAAGACGACAGAATATGACGCTATCCGAAAATACAATTCGATGGTCATAGGATGGCACAATTACTATCAGATTGCGACGAACGTAAGCCTTGATTTTGATAAAATCAATTTTCGGATTCAAAGAGTTTGGAAAAACCGCCTCAAAGAACGGCTGAAAAAGCTGGGCAACAACGTCAATGGAAAAAGCGAAGTGGTTAAGCGATATGGAGAATCGGCGCAGTTGCGTTTTGTATCGGGACAGCCGGTCGCTCCGCTTGCCTACATCAAGACCAAAACCCCCATACACAAAAAGCGTACAGTAAACAAGTATACCCCAGAGGGCAGAAACGAAATCCATGACAATCTCGGCATAAATACAGGATTGATGTTGGCGCTAATGCGACAGCAATCATTCGGAAGAAGCGCCGAATACATGGACAACCGAATATCCCTCTTTTGCGCTCAGTATGGGAAATGCGCGGTCACAGGAAGCGTACTCAGCAATGTAGACGAGGTTCACTGTCATCATTTGCTACCCCGCGAAATGGGAGGCAAGGATAATTACAGTAACCTTATGATTGTTCGGGAAGATGTACACATCCTCATCCACGTAAAGAAACAAGAAACCATTGACAAATATCTCGCATTATTGAGGCTTGACCCCAAGCAACTATCCAAACTGAATAAAATCCGGGAGAAGGCTGGTAAAAATCCCATACCCTAATAATTACCAGTCACAAAGCTAAGGGTTAATCACGCTTAATAACCATTTAATTCCGAAATAGCAAACTGTAATAATTGAAGTATTCATACAATCGATGGCGGGCCGGATGAGCTGAAAAGTTCATGTCCGGCCCAGACCGGGGGAAAATCCCGAGATAATATCAGAGGATTACCTATCGGAACTTGGCAAAGGGCTGAAAAAGATAGCGATGCTGGTACTGCAAGATCAGGTATGGGGACGTGTCACGGCAAACCGCGCGGCGAAACGCACGACATGGTTTTACCAAGATGAATTTCACCTTATGCTGAAAGAGGAACAGACGGCGGCGTATTCGGTGGAAATCTGGAAGCGTTTCCGCAAATGGGGCGGAATCCCCACAGCTCTTACGCAAAACGTGAAGGACTTGTTGGCGTCAAGGGAGATCGAAAACATCTTTGAGAACAGCGACTTCATATATATGCTGAACCAAGCGGCGGGCGACCGGCAGATTTTGGCGAAGCAGTTGGGCATTTCCACGCACCAGCTATCGTATGTAACGCACAGTAACGCGGGAGAAGGATTGCTTTTCTATGGTAACACGATCATCCCGTTCTCTGATAAATTCCCGAAGGACACAGGTGAAATCTATGGGCTGCTTACGTCGAAGCCCTCGGAAATGCAGGAGGTGAGCGGTTAGTGAGCCTGCATGACAAATTGGAAGCGGCAAAGGAAAAAGCTGTTTTACGTGATTTTGAAACGAAAAAACCGGAGCGCGGCCAGTCCCGTTCCGGAAAAATAAAGGAGAATATCATATTATGAATGATAATAATACAAGCGCCGGCGGAATGGGAGTGGCTTCCGTCCCGCTCGCTGAGAACGCGCACGTCAAAGAACTGCTCGGTATACTCAGCGGCAACGGCAAAGACACCTCCGGGCTTAACGCTCTCATAAGCCATGTTAGCGACATGGAAAATTTCGTCAAGATGGCGGAATCCAAAATTTCGGATATGAAATCGCAGCTTGACGCGATGAAGGAAGTGCAGAACCATCCGATAAAAACGGCGCTTCAAAATACGATAAAAGTTCTTGAAGCGAAAGTCGCGGAAATCAAGATACAGCTTTCGGAATTGAAGCACAATATCGTCGAGGGCTGTAAAAACGCCGTGTTAGCGTTTAAGGAAACAGGCGCGTCTGTACTCGACAAACTGGCGTCGTTTTTTCACATCAAAGATAACTTGCAGTCAATGAGCAAAGAAATTAACGCGGGCGTCAGGCAGTGCGATAAAGCCGTAGCCAAGATAGAAACCTTCTCAAAAGAATATCATAAAACCGGGCGGAATCTCAAAAATATGGGGCGCATATTGATAGGCAAAGAGCCCATAAACGCGGTAAAAGAATTCGGTAAGCTGGCGAAAGTTTTCAGCGCGCCGTATAAGGCGCATAAAGTAATTCTGGTGAAAATAAAGAAGTCATTGAACAAGATGGCCGCCAAATTGGAAACCTTTGAACAGACAACGGCGGTGAAACGCGAGGAACGGGCAACGGCGAAAGCGGAAAAAAAACCGTCGCTTGCGGAGAAACTCAAGGCCAATAAGGAGTTGATCAAGCAGAAAGACCTTGAAACGCCGAAGTCGGAACGTGTTAAAACGCCGGGGATCGAGGTATGAACCGGAACCGAAAAAAATATACGGCGCGCGGAAGGGTAACGCAGCAAATGACGCGGGATGGGCTCGTTCAGCGTAACGAAGCCACGGGCGAAAAAACCAAACTCAGTAAACGGGAAGCGGAATTTGATATACACGGTAACCCGCCGGAGTTTGCTATACTCTTAAAATCTGTAAACAAGCAAAAAAGTAAAATTGATAAACGGAAAATATATAAACAAACGTACCGGCAGTATCAAGAACGACGGGAAGCGAAAGAACCGGCAATTCAACATGAACCGCCCAAGCCTGATATGCCGGCTACACAAACAAATGAAACGGCGGGTGGCAAATCATTGGTAAAATCCACGCAACCCGCCGTTTCTCCCGTGCCGGAGATACGGCAACTGGAGCTGCCTGAAATACCGATGAACTCTCAAAATGACAAAAATAAATTCAAGGTACGGAAAACCACGTCTTACCGCCATAGCAAAACTTCTGTTTTACAGGAAAAACCCGTAGTTCTACAGCACGAAACAGAGTCAGAACCAACGTTCAAACATGAACCCGGCGAACCGGTAACGGAACTTCCGGTTTCAACGAAAACGGCGGACAAACCGCGCATAAAAAAGAAAACACGTAAAAAAAGAGTATATCGGCATAAAAAACTCGGTACATTACATCGTGAAGCGCCGACAGCGGAACCCCCGTCCAACGAAATTAAATCATTGCCTGCCGCCTTTATTGTCCCGCCGGAAATACGGAAACAACAACCGGAAACACCTGAAATGTCGCTGAACCCTCAAAATTATCAGGGACACCCAATAACTGAAGCGGAAACGGAACGCGTATCAAGTACGCAAAACGCAAATAAAAAAAGCGTAAACCGTCATAATGAACCGGACAAGTTAAAGCAACGTAATCCTTCAACCACAGAAGACGTTGGTTCAAAACCTGTTGAAACCGTTATTTCGTCAGCACCCGAACGATCCGTGAAAGCCGATACATCGAAAAAATCAAACGAAAAAGTAAAAACAGACAAACCGCAAACCGATCCGAAAGCCGATGATGCCGAAGAAATCACGAAACCGGAACCAAACGGCGACGAAACAGAAGTTCCGGCAGAAACAAAACCGCCGCCTGATGAAACCAAACCAATGGCCGGAACCGATATGCCGGAATCCGCGCCGGGCAGCAAAAAGAACGATAAACTGCGGTTTACCGAAGACGAAACCGCGCCGGAAAATCCTACAAACCGCAAACTCGCCAAAGCCGAAAAGAAATACAAGCGGACAAACGGCAAACTGGAAAAGGCGCGGGGCAAACTGCCAGCCAAACGCAAGCTGCGTTCACAGCGCGTCTTTAACGAAGAAACCGGAAAAGCAAAAAATAAGCTGTACTTTGAAAGAGAAGTCAAAACGCAAAAAGAACATCTTCAAGGCGCGCTGCCGCTCCGCCCCGTCAAAGCCGGAGCAAACGCATTGATTATCCACGGACACCGCAAATTGTATGAAGTAGAAAATGAAAACGTCGGTGTCAAAGCAGGACACAGGGGCGAAATGATCGCCGAAAGTGGGCTACGCAAGGCTTACCGTCTGCACAAGACTGCGCCGTACCGCAAGGTTGCGAAACTGGAGCACAAAACGATGAAGAAGCGGATCAACCTGACGTATCAGCAAACGCTCTATAAAAATCCCCAATTGAAAAGCAATATGTTTTCGCGTATGCGGCAGAAACATAAAATCAAGAAAGATTACGCGAAAAAAACGCGTGAGGCGCAAAAAGCGGCGAAAAACATAAAAAAAGCAGCCGAAAAAACGGGTAAAGCGGCGGCGGCAGTAGGTAAGTTTGTCGTCAGGCACCCGGTTATTTCAATAATCCTGCTCCTTTTCAACCTGCTCATACTCGTAATGCTGTCTATGTGCGGTACCATCGGCGGACTCGCCGGGGGCGGGTTAGGCGGCATACTCAACGCTGTATACCTCGCTGATGACGCGGATATTGAAATTGCCGGGCTTGCTTATTCCGAATGGGAAACGGATTTAAGGCTCGAAATTGTAAACACCGAGGTAAACCGTCCCGGATACGACGAATACCGCTACACTATCGGAAATATTGGGCACGATCCCCTCGCTCTGATGGCATATCTTACAGCCGTGTATCAGGATTTCAATTATGACGATATAGAGCCCGTATTGTGGGATTTATTCGGCGAACAATACGAACTGGAATTTACAGAGAGCGTTGAACTCCGGCACAGAACGGAAATCCGTTGGGACTACTATATAGACGATGACGGTGAAGAAGTATGGTATAGTTACGAAATTGACGTGCTTTACGATTGGTATATCCTCACGGTAACGCTCACATCGCGCCCGTTCGCAAACGTCATATTGCCGTTGATGGACGATGGGCAGCTACAGCATTACAGCGTCCTCATGGAAACACGCGGCGGCAGGCAATACGCAGGTAATCCGTTTGAGTTTGACATAATGCCATACATATCAAGTTATTACGGCTACCGCATACACCCTATCACCGGCGCGAAAGACCTGCATAGAGGTATAGACATAGCTGTTCCGGCAGGCACGGAGATACGCTCGGCACAGGACGGACAGGTCACGTTCGCGGAGTATCTCAGCAGTTACGGCAACGTAGTAGTAATAGAGGACGAAACCGGGCTTGTGACGAAATACGCCCATTGCGATACCCTGCTTGTCAGCGCCGGACAGACAGTGAATATGGGCGAATTCATAGCCACGGTAGGCAGCACCGGCGATTCAACGGGGCCGCACCTTCATTTTGAAGTGCTGAAAGACGGGCAATACCTCGACCCGCTCCTATTCGCCTATACCGGCGGATAAAATATCTATCAAACAATATATCATATATATGGAAGGAAGAAAACAATAAATGGTTAATCGGAAGTTAATAAAAATCAAGCTGGCCGTGTTTCTGACGCTTATACCGTTGTGTATGGGCTTTTTATGTACCGCGGTTTTCGCGCAGGACGAAGTGGAAGATTCCGATTTCGTTGAAAGTGAACTCGAAACGTATGAGGAAACGCCTGACGATACACCGTCTGAGTCGGAATCGGCAATACCGGAGGGGAGCGGATTCCGTCCGTTTACGCCATCCGGCACGGGCACGGTGATTGACAACGCCATAGACGGTGACGGCAAGGAGTTCTACACGGTCAAGACCGAGGAAGGAAACATATTTTACCTCATAATCGACCGTCAGAAAAACACACAAAACGTATATTTCCTGAACGCCGTTACCGAGGAAGATTTGATGGCGTTCGTTGAAAAGACCGATAAAACAACAACAACCGGAACGAGCGCGATACCGCCAACCGGTAAAACGGGTACGAACGGGCAAGACCCTCCAGTGACGCCTGAACCTGAAACAGAAAAGACGCCGGGCAATAACGCCGTATATATACTACTCGTCATAGCTGTCGCGGCGGCAGGCGGCGCGCTGTACTATTTTAAAATAGTCAAAAGCAAAAAGAACAAGACTGATACTGACGAGAATGACGGCAGCGACGAAAACGATGATGAATATGGCTACGAAGGCGAAACAGACGAATACGATGATGAAATGGAGGAACTCGAATGAATAAACGCATAATAATAGCGTCTACCGGAACAGTGCTGTTCTTGATGGCTGTCATGATTGTTGTCAAGGCGATATGTATAAAACGCGGTAATAGCGGTTGACAAAATGACGTATGAAGAAATCACAAAGCGCATGGAGGTGACGTAAAAGAATGACAAACACATCGAAAGTCAAAGAGATAGTAGCAAAACTGGAACAGGGCGTAAAAGACCTGTTCATCAGCGGGCGGTACGCGGAATATTTAAAAACCCTGTCTAATCTCCATAAATACAGCACACGGAACATCATGCTCATCCATATGCAGAGAGCGGACGCGACGTTTGTCGCCGGGTATAAGGCGTGGCAGACAAAATACAGACGTCACATAAAAAAAGGTGAAAAGGCAATGGATATACTCGCCCCCATACCATTTACCAAACGCGAGGAGAAGGAAAAGCTCGACCCTGACACCAAGCTGCCGATAATCGGCGAGGACGGTCTGCCCGTTATCGAATATACCGAACGGCAGTTAGCGAAATTCACGGTAGTACAGGTGTATGACGTGTTACAGACGGACGGTAAAGCAATGCCGACGATGAAACTTACTCAAGACCTGAAAGGAAATGTGGAACAGTACGCGGCGTTCATGGACGCGCTACGCGCCGTATCACCCCTGCCTATCATGTTCGAGGCGATGCCGGAAAACATGGACGGCGAGTGCCGTTTCGGTGACAATATAGCGATCCGGGCAGGAATGAGCGAGATACAGACAGTAAGTGCGCTCATACATGAAATAACCCACGCAAAGCTGCACGATTTATCGCTTTTGGTTGACAATGAAGGCAACGCTGTAACCAAAGACCGTCGCACAGAGGAAGTAGAGGCCGAATCCGTTTCATACGCGGTATGCCAGTATTTCGGAATAGAAACGGGCGCGAACAGTTTCGGATACCTCGCTGAATGGAGCAACAACCGGGAATTGAAAGAACTCAACGCTTCGCTTGAAACAATACGCAAAACGGCGGCTGACCTGATAGACGCCATTGACGGGAAATTCCGTGAAATCGCCAAAGAACGCGACATAAACTTTGTCATCGGCGAAGCGCAGGGTGAATTAGAGGAAACGAAATTATCCACTATGGAACAGGCTCCTGTTCCGGTACAGAAATCCGATGACGATAAAAAGCAAACCGAAACCACAGTCGAACATAGCAATTATATAAGATTCGCTGAGTTGTTCCCTCAAACGGCAAGCGGCGAATACAGTTACCTGCGGCTTGAAGCGGGGGGCGGTTTTGAACCGCTGTCTCTTGAATGGATCGGCGAAAATCGAATATCCGTTATGCACACATATACGCTGAACGGCGACCTGTGCTATGACCCGATGGTCGTGTTTGAGGTAAACAAAGAAGCGGGAACGATGACCGCTGTGGAGTTTGAGCAAAGCATACCGCCGCTGTATCAAGTTGTGGACGAGGACGGAAACGGACGCAGTGTTGACGGCAACGGGCGGGAAATCAACGTCAGGAGATTGCAGGCGTCGATAAACGAATTTACCGAACAATGGCTTAAAAACATAAGCGGGCAGGGATATTTACCGGTGATAGCGACAATGGAAATACATGACGAGGACACGCGGATAAATTTTGACGCGGACGGCAACCCAATAACACCGGAATCCGAAAAAGACGCCGGAAAAACAGAAATATTTAATGAAACAGAATCGGACGGCAACCCGTCAGAACCGGAATTGACATTACCCGACCCATCCATCAGTTATTCCGAAATGAATCTGTACGGCTATGCATGGAAGGGGATACTCCCGCTTACGCAGAGCCGCGCAACGGAACTGTTCGACGCCGACCACACCGTTTATCTGCTCTACCCGGACAATACCGAGGCCATGATATTTGACCGCAGCGAAATAGTGAACCACGACGGTATATTCGGTATTGAGCAGTCGGAATGGGTAACGTCGCCGGAATACGCGGCGACGAAAGCCGAAACAAAGAACCGCGAGGGCAGCCGCGAAGCGGAATTGCTCTACGGAAGCGGCAACAAATTCGGGATTTATCAGATAAAAGACGAAGCCGGTTTGCGTGATTACCGTTTCGTATCAACAGAAGAACTCCGGGAACAGGGTCTGGAAGTTGTAAGGGAAAACTATGAACTTGTATACGCGGCAGCCTTTGATGAACGGATCGAACAGCCAAAAGACGTATATCCTGTTCTTAATAAACTGTATGAAACATTCAATATATCTCACCCCGAAGATTACACAGGGCGTTCTGTTTCGGTCAGCGACGTTATCGTACTGAAATATGATAACAATATTTCGTCGCACTACGTTGACAACGCTGGATTTACCAGGCTTGCAGGTTTCCTCGGAGATGAAAAGCAACCGGTATTGATCGTTGATAAAAATTTGCCCGACAAAGTATCGAATCCGCCTGAAGTCTATTTCCAATATGGGAACAAACCGGGCGACGAACGGCCTGCCGTCCCGAAAGGTAAACCGTCTCTAATGGAGCGGCTTGCTGAAAACAAAATAAAGGCGGAGCGTCAGGGGCAGCCCGACACGCAAAAACCAAATGAACGGGAGGTGTAGTTTATGGATAACGATATTTTTACCGTAGAAGAAGAAAACTTTTTATGTATATTTGACATAAGCGGGCGCGGCGCGCTGATACAAGACATTGCCGCCGCTGTGCCCTATTTCGATGACCCGGAAATGCGCGTGATCGCGGAAACCATCCTGCGTAAATTAGACGGTATGACCGACGCGGAATTTTCCGCACTTATCTTCTCCCCCATATATTACAATGATGAAACCGAGGTGTAACACCTGATGGCAACAAAACTGCAATTCTACTCTGTCGTAGCGGAACGCGCGGCAAAAGAAGTCATAGCCGGAAGTGAAAACTGGCAGAGTTTCCTTACCGTTGCCGCGCGTCTGTATAAATACCCGTTTCCAGATCAGCTATTGATCTACGCGCAGCGTCCAGACGCCATCGCCTGCGCTCCTATAGAAACATGGAACGAAAGCTTCAATAGGTGGGTGCGGCGAGGCTCGAAAGGCATCGCGCTCATCGACGACAGCGGCGACCGCCCGCATCTCAGATACGTTTTTGACGTTTCCGATACCGAGCCGTCACAGTACCGTTCACGCCCCGTGCAATTGTGGGAAATGCGGCAGGAACACAGGGAGCCGGTACTGGAATACCTGTCCGGCATTTATGACGATTTGGGCGACACACTCGCGGATTCGTTCCGCAGCATTGCCAGGCAGCTTGCCCGCGAGTATTATATAGATAACGCAAGCGAAATACGCTACCGCGCGGAGGACAGCTTCCTTGAAGATTTCGATGATTTCAACTTCGGAGTCGCTTTTGAGGGAGCGCTGACCAACAGCGTCGCGTATACCCTTATGTCACGCTGCGGGTTTGATACTTCCGACTATTTCGATGACGACGATTTCCGGTATATTTATGAATTTAACACCCCTGACATGGTATACGCGCTCGGAACGGCGGCAGGCGAACTCTCGCAGCAAGTCTTGCGCGATATAGAACTCGTAATAAAAAAATATGAGCGGCAGCAAGCCGCCGAAAGGAGTGTAACAAATGAACGAACCCAAGATGAACGACAATCGCCTGACATACTCCCTGAACGGGGATTATCTTCTTCCCGACCTGATACTGGACGAACCGCCGGAATTGGCGGAACCGTTAGGCAGGTACGCGAGGATACGCAAAGCGTATCTGAAGGAAAACCGGACGATGACCTACAATACGATGCTGCTGAAGGAAACGTTGTTTCCGCATCTGCGGGAAACGGAGGAACTGGCGACCGCGAGGTTGAAACAGGTAATGAAGATATTGATGTCACGGGACAGCCTGCCCGACAAAGCGGACGATCCGATGGGCTGGACGGCGGCGATGAACGCCCTGAAGGCACAGGCGGAGGAACTGGTACTGAACGAATTGGTCTACGCTTAGAAAACCAAACCTATTCCCAAGTTGGGAATAGCGCCATATCAGAAACGTTATCAACCTCGTCCGTTACATTGGACGAGGTTGATTCCATTCTGCGGGACGGGGGCAACGAAAAGAACAGTGTACTGCGTATCGCGGCGTATTTCGCAAAGGATATGGCACAGGTGGAAAACGCCGATTTTTTGCGCCGTGAGTATTTATTGGGACAATGGGGCCGTAATTTTGAATCCGGCGGTAAGGGCTATCAATTCGGTTCGCGGCAGACCTCCGTATGGTTCAACGAGGACGGCATACGGATAGGGCGCGGCAAATCAGCGAAACTCGCGACGGATTACGCGCTCATCACATGGGAACAGACCGCCGAGCGCGTCAAGCAGCTATACGACGCGGGTATGTACGTTTCCCATGATGTTCTCGACGAAGCCCTGTACAACGAAAGTATGGAACGCGCGGATGACGTCAAGGAAATATACAGTAATATTTCGCGCGGACTTAACGACATTCAATATGAGTTGAAAAAAGCCATGACCAAAGAGCAACAGGAAACGGTCAAAGACGATTGGAAAATCCGCCGTTACCTGATCCGCGGCCTGACAGAACTCGGCAATACGGCGGAAAAAGCGTTATTCGGCGAAGCAAAAGTGTCAACTGACGAAATTATGCGGTTATACAACGAAACGTTCCGGTTATCGGAGGAAATACCGCAGGAATGGGAGTTCGGCGGCAGCCATACGGAAACAGTAGAAATAATTGCTGAACTGCTGCGCGACAAGGGGACAATTAGCGGAAATGAAATCAGGCAGGGTATCGGATACAACGAATTGAGCGAATACAATATAATACTGACCCGGCTGCGTGAGGATCTTTCCGCATTTGAAGCCGAGCCTGACGCACCCATACATTTTTATCGGAATCCACACCGCGTGTTGAGTGATCTCGAAAAAGCCGGATTACCTGTTTATGGTTTTCCCGCCGCGGAATATACGCCGACGGGCTATACACGGTTCATAACCGACGACGAAGTTGACCGGTATCTTACCGGCGGCAGTCACTACAACGAAAGCAAACTACGCATACTGTCGAATTTCCTCCACGACCATACGCCCAAAGAACAGCAGGATTTTTTGAAAAACGAATACGGGCACGGAGGCGGCTCATGGGTAGACGGCGGTTGGTACGGAGCGGATCCGGGCAAAGGCATAACGCTCAAACGTTCCGGCTGCGATGACGTCAACCTGAACTGGAACCAGGCGGCGCGCAGGATAGAAAACCTTATACGCGGCGGGCGGTATATCTCACGCGATGAACTTGGCCGTATATTCAATTATGAGCGTCTGATGCTCGCGCGGAGTATAAATAACTTCTATTACAATATGCCCGACGAATATCAGCGCCCGTTCGCAAAAGAATTAGACTTTTACAATCCAAAAGAGGACGAATGGGCGGCGCTCAACGGGCTGCTATATGATCCGGAAAAGATCGACGCCCTGCTCGGCGAAATGCGGCGCATCTATGATAACACGCCGGAAGAGGACAGGTATTACGAAAACCGAAAAACAGGCTATGAACGGCTAACGGCGTTCCGCGACGGGCGGTACACGCTCTTTCCCGGACTTGAAACCCTGCCAGACCCCGATGCAACCGCAACGCGCCCGCAAACGCAAATACCGTTCGCGCCGTTTGTTCCGCCATCGGCAGTACAGAACGAACAACTCACGTTTTTCGATTTTGAACAGCCGCCATTACTGACAAGCGTAGAGGAACAGCAGGCTATATTAGAAAAAGCGGCGGAAACATCAGCCGGGGATAACACCACGGTTGTTTCTTTGCTTGTCAATCAAGATGAAATAGACGCGCAGCTGCTGAATATTTCAGACGAAAACAAAACCCGGATTATGGCGCAATTCGCAATTAATCCGCGTTCGCGCGAAGCCGTACAGCTTGTACGCGAAATATATGGCGGCATTAAGGAAACGCTGGCGCTGTCATGGACTGCCTTGCATATACAAATAGCGGAACTCGCGGAGGCAGGACGGTTTTCGATTATTGAAAGCAAGCCGACGCCGTATGAAGATTATCTGGCGATAAAATCCGCAGACCCCGATAATATCGTATTCTATCAAATCGGCGACTTTTTTGAGGTATATAACGGGGACGCTGAAACAGCGGCCCGTGTGCTTGACATATTACTCACGTCACGAAGCGCCGCCGGTCAAACGGAACGAATCCCTATGATCGGAATACCGTTTAACAGGCTGCCCGACTATACTAATAAGCTGTATGAAGCGGGTTATGGCATAACCATATCTTCACTTAACAATGACGGTATCCGCGAGATAACGAGCCTTCCGCCGAAAACCAGAGAACAGGCAGCTTATATACCGGAACCGGAAATAACTGTGTCTGTACCGCAATATACAGTTGGCGACAGGTTTGAATACAACGGCAA
Source organism: Oscillospiraceae bacterium (assembly GCA_009779295.1). Taxonomy (GTDB): domain Bacteria; phylum Bacillota; class Clostridia; order Oscillospirales; family CAG-272; genus WREN01. The sequence goes on from WREN01000001.1 coordinate 28,449, forward strand.
GCCGCATGAGATAGACCGGGTCGGTGATTTTATCAGGTTACGGAACATCGGTACGCCATCAGAATATCCCATTTTCGATTATATGTCCGTATCGCGGCAGGATTTTGAACGCAGGCTGTCTGACGGCGAAATCGTTATTACCACATCGGAGGATGTTTCTATAGAACTGGCCGAACTTGATTTTGATACCGCGGCGCAGACTGTTTTGGAACGTGTCATGCAGGACGCTGACTTTGCGGAAACACTTGAAAACGCGCAAAGCCGGGGCGCGCTTCGCAACCCGTTGAATACGGCTCTGGACAAGATTATGAATGACCACGGACAGGATGAGACGCATATACTCCGCGCATATCATAATGACGACGACTTCAACGACAGGCTGTTTGATTTCGTGTACCGCCGGTCATGGGAGACAAAAACGGCGCGTGATGCGGCTGTACCTGAACCAATAACGGTAACGGAACAAACCGGCATTGAAACACCTGTACGGGATATACCCATATCGCCTGACGTTCCGCCTCCCGTGTTCTTCGTGGATTGGGACGCGGCGCAGTACGACGTCGCAAATCTTGATAATGCCAACAGCGACCTCGTTGATGTGCTGGATAACGGCCTGATAGGGCAATCGGACAAAGAGACCGTTTTATCGATGCTGGCGAACGGAAGCACAAATGATGAGATAACCGCTTTAATTGCGGATGTGTACAGTAGGCAAATCGACACGATGACTCTGACGAGCGGCGAAACAGCCGATTATTCGGTCATGCCCGACGGTATAGTCATAGACATACTCGACCGTTTCAATACGAAACTGTTTTTCACATGGGCTGACATAGCGCCGGTAGTCCGCGCATTGGCGGTGGGATGGCAAGCCGGTCAAACCACCGAACTTGAAATTCCCGTTACGGCTGAAGATAAACCTCAAACAAGCTACATCAAAGGACAGCGTATCGTACTTGACCTGAGTGAGAAACTCCGCGATTCATTCTCATTTGTACACGACGCGCCGTTTATTGCTGGTGAGTTCGTTATCGACGACATCGACGGCGATGATATAACTGTCAGCGCCTCGTATATTGACAGCAATGGCGAAAACGCGCGGCTTACCGTGAACCTGACCCGCAGTGAAGCGGAGCGGTATACGGTAAAACCTGTCGCTGATAAACTGTATGACGAAATATCTCCTTCCGATGAAACCACAACTGCATATTATTTGCTCCGCTATCCGAACGGCATTGGCGCGGGCGCGGTATTAAGTTACGCCGATCTCGCGTTAATAAAAGAACAAGCAGACGCTTATGTTATTTGCGCCGAAGCTTGCCATTTGTCAGGTGACGATATGGCGCGGTATAACATAGAGTTCCGCAAAATGCCGCGTGACTGGTATCTGCTGCCCGAAGTTGTACGGGAACAAATACACGAGATAAAACCGGAATACGAAAACCAATGGAACGATCTATATACCAATCTGGAATTAACGGGTGAATTTGAACCGTTAAGCGAAAAACTGCGCTTAGAAGCAAGCCAAAATTTCCGTATCACCGACGATCATCTCGGCGAGGGCGGCGCTAAGACCAAATTCCGGTATAACCTCGACGCGATACATGTACTTAAAGATATTGAGTTTGAAAAACGCGCGGCTACGCCTGACGAACAGCAGATACTCTCGCGCTACGTCGGCTGGGGCGGACTGCCGCAGGCATTCGACCCTGACAACAAGCAATGGGAAAATGAATACCTCGAACTTAACGCCGCACTCACCCCGGAGGAATGGGAATCGGCGCGGGCAAGCACCGTCAACGCGCACTACACTACCCCGACCGTTATCAGGGCTGTGTACGAAACCGTAGAGCGGCTCGGATTCAGGACAGGCAATATCCTCGAACCTTCATGCGGTATAGGTAATTTCTTCGGACTGTTGCCGGAGAGCATGAGCAACTCAAAACTGTACGGCGTGGAACTGGACAGCGTTACCGCACGGATCGCAAAACAGCTATATCCGAAAGCCAACATCAAAGAAATGGGTTTTGAGAAAACCGATACACCCGACGCCTTTTTCGACCTCGCCGTCGGTAACGTGCCTTTTGGCGATTATGGCATAGCCGACAAAAGGTATGATAAACACCATTTCAGCATCCATAACTATTTTTTCGCAAAAACGCTTGACCAGGTGCGTCCGGGCGGCGTCATCGCGTTCCTGACAAGCAAATTCACATTAGATGAAAAAAATCCGAATGTTCGGAAGTATATAGCGCAGCGCGCGGAACTGCTCGGCGCTGTACGGCTTCCGAACAATGCTTTCCTCAAAAACGCGGGTACGGAAGTAACGAGCGACATAATCTTCCTGCAAAAGCGCGCCCGTCCCATCGACGCCGAGCCTGATTGGGTACACCTCGGGCTGACCCACGGCGGCATATCCGTCAACAAGTATTACTCGGACAACCCCGAAATGATACTCGGAACAATGGCTCCCGACGAACGTATGAACAGCAAATTCGGTACTGACAGCTTCACTGCTTGTTTACCCATAGAAGGAGCGGATTTAGCCGAACAGTTAAAAACCGCATTGCTTAACATACAAGGCCAATACACCATTGAGGAATTGGACGACATTGAAGGCATTGACAACCACGCTATACCCGCCGACCCGCGCGTCAGAAACTTCAGTTACGCGCTCGTGATCCCGGCTGATAAATCGAATGAAGAAGCTGAAGGGCTGGCATATATTACGAAAATCGGCGATGATACGGTTATTGGCGCTGGCCGGGTATATTACCGCGAGAACTCGATGATGTACCCGGTGGAATTGCCGGCGGCGACGCTGGAGCGCATCAAGGGTATGATCGCCCTGCGCGACTGTGTGCATGAACTCATCGATCTACAGCTTGACGAATGGACAGGCGAAGCGGCGATAAGAGCGAAACAAAATGAATTGAATATCCTGTACGACCGGTTCAACGCCGAATACGGGCTGATTAACTCACAGGTGAATAACCGGGCGTTCAACGCGGATTCCGCGTATTACCTGCTCTGCTCACTCGAAATACTGGACGAGGACGGACAGCTTGAGCGCAAAGCCGATATGTTCACTAAACGCACAATCAAACAACGAACAGTCATCGAACACGTTAATACGGCAAGTGAAGCGCTCGCGGTTTCACTCTCCGAAAAAGCTAAAGTGGATATTGAGTATATGGCCGGTTTGACCGGATTTACGAACGACAAGCTCATTGGTGACTTAGAGAACGTTATCTACTTTGATTTCGGCAACCCAAACAAATCCCTTCCGCCGTTCGACCCTGACAAAATGAAGATGTACGAAAAGTTCCCGCTTGTCACCGCCGAGGAGTACCTCTCAGGCAATATCCGTGAAAAACTCTTTAAAGCTGAACGGTTCAATGAAACTTTCGGCGATGAGGTTCATGGCGTAGATACCACTATAAACGTGTACGCTCTGAAAACTGCCATGCCCAAAGACCTTGACCCGTCCGAAATAGCCGTGCGGCTCGGCTCCACTTGGATAGCGCCGGAGTATGTGCAGCAGTTTATGTACGAATTGTTAAGAACAAACTGGCGTATGCGGGAAAGCCATCAGGTCAAGCACCATGAGTACACCGGCGAATGGCAGGTAACGGGCAAAGGCCGTTCGTTGTACAACGACATACTCGCTAACGTGACCTACGGTACAAACCGCATGAACGCCTATCAGATCATCGACGACACCCTCAACCTCCGCGATGTACGTGTATACGATCACGTGAAGGATGCGGACGGCAAAGAGAAGCGCGTACTCAATAAAAAGGAAACGACGCTCGCGCAGCAGAAGCAGGAGCAGATCAAGCAGGCGTTCAAAGACTGGATATGGCAGGAGCCGCGGCGACGGCAGACGCTCGTTAAATTGTACAACGAACGGTTCAACAGCGTCCGTCCGCGCGAATACGACGGCAGTCACATCACTTTTTCTGGCATATCGCCGGAGATCACCCTGCGTAAACATCAACTGAACGCGATAGCGCACGGACTATACGGCGGTAATCTGCTGCTCGCCCATGTCGTCGGCGCAGGCAAGACTTTTGAAATGGTCGCTATTGCAATGGAGGGCAAACGCCTCGGGCTGTGCCATAAGTCATTGATGGCCGTGCCTAACCACCTGACCGAGCAATGGGCGGGCGAGTTCCTGCGGCTTTACCCTACGGCGAATATACTTGTGGCGACTAAAAAAGACTTTGAAATGCGCAACCGAAAAAAATTCTGCGCCAAGATAGCCACCGGCGACTACGACGCTGTTATCATCGGACATTCGCAGCTTGAAAAGATACCCATGTCAAGTGAGCGTCAGGAACGGCTCATACGTGAACAGATATGGGAGATAGAGCAAGGCATAGAGGAATTAAAACGAACGCAGGGTGAACGCTTCTCTATCAAACAGCTTGAAAAGACGAAGAAGTCGCTTTTGGCGCGGCTGGAAAAACTGCTCAATGCAAAAAAACGCGACGACGTTGTTACTTATGAACAATTAGGAGTAGACAAGCTGTTCATTGACGAAGCGCACGGCTTCAAAAATTTGTTCATGTATACGAAAATGCGGAACGTTGCGGGGCTTTCGACTTCAGAGGCGCAGAAATCCAGCGACTTGTTTATGAAATGCCGGTACATGGACGAACTGACAGGCAACAAAGGCGTAGTTTTCGCCACGGGTACGCCGATCAGCAACAGTATGACCGAAATGTACACTATGCAGCGGTATCTTCAATTTGATACCCTCGCGGAAAAAGGCTTAACGCACTTTGACAGTTGGGCGTCCATCTTCGGAGAAACGCAGACTTCGATAGAACTCGCGCCGGAGGGTACGGGCTACCGCGCGCGGACGCGATTCGCGCTGTTTCATAATTTGCCCGAACTAATGTATATGTTCAAAGAAGTGGCCGACATACAGACGGCGGATATGCTCAACCTGCCCGTACCGGAAGCGAAATATGAGAATGTCATCGTACAGCCGTCCGAACGGCAAAAGGAAATGGTGCAGGAACTGTCAAAGAGAGCCGCGCTTGTCCATTCAGGGCGTGTAGACGCGAAAATCGACAATATGCTCAAAATAACGACTGACGGGCGCAAGATCGGGCTTGACCAGCGGCTGATCAACCCCCTGCTCTCCGACTTCGAGGGCAGCAAAGTCAACGCCTGCACCGATAATGTGTACCGCATATGGGACGAAACAAAAGACGGAAAACTTACCCAACTCGTGTTCTGCGACTTTTCCACGCCGAACAAGAACGGGCGTTTCAACGTCTACGACGACGTCAAAACCAAATTGTTGGAACGCGGCGTACCTGAACACGAGATAGCTTTTATCCACGACGCGGACACCGAAACGCGAAAAAAAGAACTTTTTGCCAAAGTACGTCAGGGTAGTGTACGTATACTGTTCGGCTCTACATTCAAAATGGGGAGCGGGACAAACGTGCAGGACAGGCTCATCGCCATACACGACGCCGACTGCCCCTGGCGGCCTGCCGATCTGGAACAGCGCGCCGGCCGTATCGTCAGGCAGGGCAATAAGAATGAAGAGGTGCAGATTTACAGGTATGCGACAAACGGCACTTTTGATTCGTACCTCTGGCAGACGGTGGAAAAAAAGCAGAAATTCATTGCGCAGATAATGACTTCTAAATCTCCCGTGAGAAGCTGCGAGGATGTGGACGAAACCGCCCTCAGTTATGCTGAAATAAAAGCGCTCTGCGCGGGCAACCCTCTTATTGCCGAAAAGATGAACCTCGACGTGGAAGTGGCGAAACTGCGTATGCTGAAATCCGAACATCAGAGCCAGCATTACCGTTTGGAGGACAACCTGATGAAATATTACCCGCAGCAGATAACAGCGGTCAGGGAACGTATATCGGGTATAGAAAAAGATATTATTATGTACAACGAACAGAACGAAAAGTTCACGGATGCGCGGCCTTCGCTGGACGGAACGGCATCGACCGCTGCGGCGAAATTCGCCGGTATGACAGTCAACGGCGTGGAATATATGGAAAAGGAGCCCGCTGCCAAAGCCCTGCTCGAAGCCTGCAAGGGCGTTACCGAAAAGAAAGATTTACCTGTCGGTAAATATATGGGATTCGATATGAGCCTGCAATTCGACGGGTTTCACAAGACGTTCAGCGTCCTGCTGCGCGGGAATATGAGTTATACGACGGAACTCGGAACGGACGCTTTCGGCAATATCACCCGTATCAACAATACGTTGGCGGATTTACCTAAAAAACTCTCCGGAGCGAAATCACAGCTTGATGCGTTGTACCAGCAGCAGGAAGCGGCGAAGCAGGAGCTTGAAAAACCTTTTGCGCTGGCTGACGAACTGGCTGAAAAAGAAGCGCGGCTCGCGCTCTTGAACTCCGACCTGAACATAGACGGCGACGGCGGATTCGACGTGTTGAACGATGACAGCTGGGATGACGGAGCGGAGGAATACGAATTGCCTGACCCTGACGATGAAGAACCTGATGACGAATACGAACGGCAGACAGCCTCCGCGAAAAGCGCGAAGCCTTCTTTATTGGAAGGGCTGCGTTCGTTCAACCCTGAACGGCAATCTCCGGTATCAGGTAAAAAATCCCCGGAACTCGACATCTGACCGGCAGGCACAAACAATACTACACATCGCGGCGGCGTGGGGTAAACAACCTCGCCGCCGCCATTTTTTTGGAGGTGGTCATTACGGTAAAGCAAAAAAAGAAAGAATCGGAAAAAAAGCGGACGCGGGATCAGTATATTACCTTCCGCGTCACCGGGCAGGAGCGGGACATGATAGACCGCCGCATGGCGCAGGCCGGCATGAAGAACCGCCGCGCTTATCTGCTCAAAATGGCGGCGGACGGGCAGATTGTCCGCCTTGAATTAGACAGTGTGAAAGAAATGGTGCGGCTACTCTCCAACGCGACCAACAACATCAACCAAATAGCACATCGCGCCAACGCGACCGGCAGTATCTACGCTGCCGACCTCGACGAACTGCGCGGACGGTACGACGAGATTTGGAAACAGACGAAGGAGATACTGCACAAGTTAGCTCAAATTTGATGGGGGTGGTACTACATGGCGACGACATGGATAAAACCGCTTCATATCGGAAGCAAACGCGCGCGCTCCACGGTTGTTTCCGACATTATCGGGTATATAAAGAACCCGCAGAAAACTGACGGCGGCAGTTTGATTGCCGCCTACGGTTGTGACAGCCGTTCGGCAGACGATGAGTTTATGCTCGCCAAACGGGAATATGAGGACATTACGGGGCGAAGTCAAGGCAGGCGCGATGTTCTCGCCTATCACATCAGGCAGAGCTTCAAACCGGGCGAGGTTGACGCGGAAACCGCGAATAAGATCGGGTATGAATTAACGATGTCATTTACCAAGGGCAATCATGCTTTTGTCGTGGCTACCCACATAGACAAGGCGCACATCCATAACCACATCATATTTAATTCGACCGCCTTGTCCTGCGAACGGAAATTCAACAATTTCTACAGGTCGGACAAAACGGTGCGCCGTATCAGCGATTTGCTCTGCATAGAGAATGGGCTGTCAATCATAGAAAACCCACAACCGTCCAAAGGCAGGAATTACGCTAAACATATCGGCAGGCCAGCGACATGGCAGGAGAAGCTGTGCCGTCAAATTGACGGGTTGCTGCCCTCTTGTGCTGCGTTCGATGACTTCATTGCGGCGATGAAATCGGCGGGCTATACCGTCAACGAAAAACGCAAGCACATCACGTTCCTCGCCCCCGGTCAGATTAAGCCTACGCGCCTTGATACGCTGGGCGGTGAGTATACCGAAGCGGCGATAAGGGAACGGCTCGGCATGACGAGAACCATCGCGGCTTCCGGCGCGGGCGGGGGTCTTGATACGGGAATTCACGCCCGTTATACGGACGAACCGACACGGGTAAGCCTGCTCATAGACATACAGGCGAAGATACAGGAGGGTAATGGTGCCGGGTACGAACGATGGGCGCGCATATTCAACCTGAAGGAATCGGCCCGCACCCTGCTGTTTCTGAAAGAGAACGGCATAGACAGCTACGACGACCTCGTACAAAAAACCGCCGCCGCTTCCGCTGATTTCGATGAGCGTATGACGAAGATCAAGTCTGCTGAAAAACGTATGGCTGAGATTACCGAGCTTCAAAAACACATCGGCGCTTACGGCAAGACCCGCGAGGTATACGCGAAATACAAGGCGTCAGGGTGGAATTCCGATTTTTATGAGGAACACCGGACAGACATTACCCTGCACAACGCGGCTAAAAAACATTTCGACGACTTAAAAATTAAGAAGCTGCCTACTATCGCGTCGCTCAAACAGGAATACGCGGTTCATGCCGCTGAAAAGAAAAGTCTGTATCACGGCTACCACGAAGCGAAGGACACTATGCGCCAGCTTCTTGTGGCGAAAGGCAACGCTTCGCGCATACTCGGCATTGCCAACGATGCGCGGGAGCGCGACGATATGCGCGGACGCGCCCGGAGCATTGCGCCGGACAGATAGGCTGATGGAATCAGTCGCAGCAGACCCGCCGAAGGCGGGGCTTAAACGGGTGCGCAGCTCCCGTGGGGTATTAGGGGCAGAATCCCCTAACAAGCGGTAAGTAGGTGGAACCCCACTTCCATTGCTTGCAAAACGGTATCGGAACGTTACGATAATAAATTTCGCGTAAACTGACAACGGCAACTACAATAGAACCAAAATAAACCCTGTGACACGAGAAAATCAATCGATTTTCTGTGCGTACAACAAGCGTTCAATGTACTTCCAATTTTATTATTGTACGCCTTATCTGCGTCCAATGTAAGTATATAATAAAAAAACTAAAGGAGAAATATTCATATGATAATAGCTATAGACCACGGAAATAAGCAAATCAAACTGCCGGGAGGACATGTCTTTACTTCCGGCCTGCGCGAAAGCGACGCCAAACCGCCGTTCGGCGACGACGTTCTGAAATACAAAGACAAATATTATTCGCTCTCGGACAAGCGTATACCGTATATGCGCGAAAAATTTATCGACGACCGGTTCTACATCCTCACCCTGTTCGCCATAGCTTTTGAAATCGAGGACACAGGGCGTTACGATCCGGGCGTAATGCGCGTCCATGTCTTGGCCGGACTACCTCCCGCTCATTTCGGAACGCAGTACGAACGATTTGAAAACTATTTCAAGCGCGGCGTTGATGAATTTGAGTTTCACGGCAAGAACTTCAATATTAATATATATGATGCGACGGCTTACCCGCAGGCGCTCGCCGCCGCTGTTCCGGTAATTGGGGAAATTAGCTCCCTGCCCAAAGCGGTTGTTTTGGATATAGGGGGATTCACGGCTGATTACCTCATATTAAAACATGGCCGTGCTGACTTGTCGGATTGCGATTCCCTTGAACATGGGGTTATCATCATGTATAACCAGATCACCGCGAAAGTAAACTCCGACTTGGATTTGCTGCTGGACGAATCCGATATTGACACGATCCTGCAAGAAACGCCGAACGATTTTCCTGATAACATTAAGCGTATCGTACATGATACGGCACAAGTATTCGTGTCAGACTTGTTCGGGAAATTACGTGAACGGGCGATTGACCTGCGCTCCGGTAAAACCGTATTTGTCGGCGGCGGCTCTATTCTGCTCAGGGAGCAGATAGAAGCGTCCGGAAAGGTCGCTTCGCCAATTTTCGTGGATAAAATATCAGCCAACGCGAAAGGGTACGAGTTGTTGTACAGAGCGTTCAAATCGAGGGGGTGATACGCTTGGACGATAAAAAATCCGCCACACGGTTTACGATACAATTCAACCGTACCGACCACGCTCACCTCCGCGCGGCAGACATTCTTAACCAATACGAACGGTTCGGCAAAGCGCGGCATATCGTCAACGCCATACTTCATTATGAAGATTGTGAACACCGTGATATGCAGCCATCGGCGAAAATTGACGAGAAGTATATCGAAACGGTTGTCAACCGGATATTGCGCGAAAACTGTACAAGCGGCGATGATGTCCGGCTTGATTCCGATGATGTAAAACGGGAACATAACCAAAAGCCCCTTGACGAGATTGATTTTGACGGCGCGATGGAAATGCTGGGCGAAGACGGCTTAAACGCCGTGGCGGACGCGCTGGATATGTTTAGAAAAAAATGATAAAAAAACATGGCGGGTTTGTTTTAATCCAACCCGCTGTGCCTTTGAATACTTTTTTTCAATATTTTATATGCTTATACATAGCGCGAAAATACCGAACAGGGCAACCTTTTGGGAGATATATAAATAAAGAAGAACGGAATCACCCGTTCTTGATAGTGCTTCCATTAAATTAACTTTCGTAGAGTATTCAATTCTATGAAAAATATGGTATTATTATATATCACTATAATTATAAAATATAATTTTAAATTTGTCAATACTATGTAGAAAATTAATGTTTTTTTAAGAGAAAATGTACGATCAGTTAGCATCTGACGGCGATATACGGGTTATGACGCGCGAAAAAGGTTTGCGCAACCCATTTATCGCCGTCAAATTTTAAGTCAAAATTTTTGAAAGGAATGATATATATGGCAAAACACGGAGAAAACATTTATAAGCGCAAAGACGGGCGATGGGAAGCGAGGGTAATCAAGGGATATACTGAAAATGGCAAGGCTCTATACGCCTACATATACGGGCGGACTTATAGGGAAGCAAAAGAAAAAATCTTTAATTCGTTAACCTACACTATCGAAAATGTTGTTTCAGCAAAAACAACAACCGCGCCAAATTTCGAGAGTGTATTGGTTTTGTGGCTTGACAGAAAAAGGATCGGAATAAAAGAATCCTCATATGTTAAGTATTTCAACCTCATGAATAATCACATCAAGCCTTATTTGGGGAAATATCCAATATCAAGCATAGACAGCGCGGTATTAAATTCATTTATCGCAGAAAAACTTAAAATAAACGGTTTATCGGAAAAAACGATGAAAGACATTATGACAGTTATAAAATCTGTTCTGCGGTTCGCAAAGGAAGAAGGATTAATTACAGAGATTGATTTTAAAATTAATCTCCCACGCGAAAAACAAAAGGATATGAGGGTTCTGACAAAAGATGAACAAACCCTGCTCGAAAAATATTTGTGTTCCGAAATCGATGAGAACAAACTCGGAGTTCTTGTTTGTTTGTATACCGGGTTACGGGTCGGAGAAATTTGCGCGTTGAAATGGAGCGATATTTCATTGGATGAAAACACGCTCACAGTGAGCCGCACAATGCAGAGAATACAAACGTTAAACACTACCTACGATACAAAAACCAAAGTGTTTGTTACCGATCCGAAAAGCGACTGTTCCGCGCGCGTTATCCCTCTGCCTGATTTCTTAATTAAAAAATTAAAAATGTTTCGTCCCGCGTATGAAAACGCATATCTTCTCACCGGTAAACCAGAACGGTATATCGAACCGAGAACCTATCAAAACCGGTTCAAATCATACATTACGGGTAGCGGAATCAAACATGCAAATTTCCATTGCTGCCGACACACGTTTGCCACGAGATGTGTTGAGGTTGGCTTTGAAATAAAAAGTTTAAGTGAAATCCTCGGTCATGCTAACGTCAATATTACTTTAAACAGATATGTGCATCCGTCTTTTGATTTAAAACGCAGCAATATGAACAAGCTCGCTTGTTTTTATTGATTACGCCGTCAAATTTAGAACGCCCCCATAAAAAAGCATTGATAAATCACGGTTTATCAATGCTTTTTCATAGAGTTGAATACTCTACGAAAATATTTTTTTAAGCTCTACGAAAAAAACACTTAATTAAATAATGTGAAATCGAAATCGCTTAACCACGTTTCGCGTCAGCAACGAAGCTGAAGAAAGAGAACCTCAACTCCAAAATAAAAGAGGCAAAAAAATTTGGGAGAAATGAAAATGAAAAAAAGGATATTACATAAAATAATAACTTTTACTCTTGCGTTCGTGATGATTGCTGGGTTTACTCCAGCATTACCAGTACATGCAGCAACTTCTCTTTGGGTAGGTAATGGAGGCTTACCATCTGGTTCAATTGTAGAAGAAGGAATATCTTTTTGGTGGGGTTTGGATATTATAAGAGATGATTATGGTAGCATACCGAACCTTGATATAAAGGTTGATGTCATTAATGGCAAATTACCAACTGGCATATACCACGACAGGAATGGCGTATTTGTAGGTACTCCTGTAGAACCAGGTACATTTACTTTTTCTCTCAGAGTAACTCAAATAAGCACTGGGTTTACGGGTACACTTCTTAACCATACAATCATAGTCGTACCCCATCGTCCTCTCATTCCAACTGCGGCAATAACCATTGTCGAACCAATAACAGGCAATGCGCCAAATGTATCAGCTAACGGAACCGGTTTATTTACTGTTGGCACAGTATCATGGACTCCGAATCATAACCCGTTCCGTGCAGGAACATCTTATACGGCACAAGTTACGTTGACAGCTAACGGAGGTTATAAGTTTTCAAACTCAACAAATGCTACGATAAATGGGCAAATTGCAAGAAACGTATCATTGGGAGGTCTACTGGGTAACGGAGAAATAACGATATCATATACGTTCCCTTCCACCCCCCCTATATCCATTGGTGAACAGCAAGGCAGGTTATTCCCCGGTATTCCCGGAACTGTTGTTTTCCCTATAAATGGTATACCAGACGGCAGTTACAATGATGTAACGGTTAACAATCTTCCGCCCGGCGTAACAGTTGAAAGACCAATTGTTATTTCGAATAACACTGGTATTTTGAAATTAACAGGAAGCACGGCTACAATCACTGGAATAACTTCAAACTTGAGGTTAACAATTAACGGAAACATTTCAGAGCCGTTCATTTTATATGTGACTGATATTAACGAACCAATAGAAATATTTACGGCTGAAGAATTCAACACTGTTGTTCGAGATTACGGTCGCTATCCGTATAGTCATTTCAAAATCATGAATGATATTGACCTCTCTGAAATTAACAACGGTATTTGGGAACCGATTGGTACGACATCTCAACCATTCAGAGGCACAATTGAAGGTCGTTTTAATATGATTTCGGGCGTTAATGTTGCGCCGGGTAGTTCCGCTTACGGTCTATTTGGGTATAGCGAAGGAATTATTAAAGATTTAGGAGTGGAATACACATCTCGTTTTGGCGGAGTTGCCGGAAATAACAGCGGAAGTATTGTAAACAGTATTACCAAATTTGAACTCAGAAACCCAACATCATGGACAGGCAACAACCGAATTGCAGACAAGGTCGTGCTTATAGACCTTTCAAGCCCAAATCAATCTAAACTGATCAACAGAACCCTCACAATAGCTGATACTGTTGAAACCGTTGTATTCAGAGGACGAGATACAATATATGAAGGGCTTAGTATTGTTATTGAAGGCAATACCACTGTGGTTTTAGATGATTTTAGATTTCAAGCTCGCCCCGGCGAACATGCGATTAATTTTATCGGAGGCGTTGGCTCTAATCCTGCTATTATTTCGACAGGAAGCCGAAACAACAATTTAATACAAGGCTGGCACACGCATAATGCGGTGCAGAGTAACGGCAATTTATTTATTGGCGGCAACGCAAACTTAACCGTCGATTATAAAGAACCGAGCGCAGATATTCAAAGGAATGGGCTCGATGCGATTCATTTGAATGGAAATTTAACCGTTGCATTAGACGCTGCCTTGAAAGCGCAGGGTGGCAATGGCGGCGATGGTGGAACGGTACAAAAAGCCGGATCAGCAGGTGATAACGGTGTTAAAGGTGGTGACGGCGGCGCAGGGATTCACTCTTTTGGCTTGAATATTCTTAATTATTCAGAAGTAATTGTTATAGGAGGCAACGGCGGAAATGGAGGTCATGGTGGCAATGGCAGTCATGGTACAAATGGCAATAAAGGGTTAGATGCGATAGATTTTAATCGTGATATAATTCCCACTTTGCTTGGTTCACCTGAAAACGACGGAGAGGATGGAGGTACCGGAAATCAAGGTGGTAACGGCGGTGATGGGGGCGACGGCGGAAAAGGCGGAGACGCCATACAACTTAGTACGAATCTTTATTATTATTCACAACAAAGCTGTATTCGTATGATTGCTGGTCAAGGTGGAAACGGCGGTCGAGGCGGAAGTGGCGGCAACGGCGGCAACGGTGGCAACGGTGGCAATGGTGCTAATGCTGGATTGCTCGGTGGTAGGGGTGGCAATGCCGGAAATGGTGGTCGAGGTGGTAACGGAGGAAAAAACGGTGATGGAGGTTGGAACGGGTCTTTATTATATGTTAATGGGCAAACTATTTATGGCGAATCACAAAAATATGGCGGAGGAGCTTATACGGACAGAACCTCTTTCGGTTCAGGTGGCAACCCTGGTTTCCCAGGTAGAGGTGCAGATGCAATGCTTCGTTGGTTTCCTGTTATTTCCGCAGGTATAGACGGAAGTGACGGAAACCAAGGTAATCCGGGGGTTTCTGGTTCATTGGGTGGCGAAGGTATACCGCGGCCAATGAACGAGGAGGAAATGACCGGCTTTCTTGGGAATCTTATACCATCTGATTTTTGGAACACAATGCGTGTTGAATTCCAGCGGCGGCGTGTTGGTGCGGACAGGCTTATTATAGCAAGGATGCCATCAAGAACAACTTTCATTGCTGGTGAGATTTTTCGTCCTATAAGTAACTGGACTGATATAGAAATTGGACGCATGATAAACGGAGAATATGAACAGATATATAATCTTGGACAAGTGAACTTTTCACTTAATAATTCTCCGTTAAACGTTTTTGACCGAGAAATTATAATAACGTCAGGTGCGTTTACTGCAAGAGTTCCGATAACAGTTAATCCTGTTTCTACAACGGAACTTATCCCTATTTTGCCGCCTGACCGTGGTCTTGTTTTTGAAGAAGGTAATCAGCTTGTGCCAACGCTACAACCTACTCCAGAATTGCGAACGTTGCATGGCTTAAGCTTAAGACGTATATTAATTAACGGTAATGAAAATATAATTGAAGGCGAAGATATTTTCTTAGGAATGCCAACGCCCAGACAAGATTATCTTTTTAGCACACGGGCGCGCATTGTTGATAAGCGTGAAAATGCCATAGATTACTTAAGAAATGCTGGCGGAAGACCACTTGACGAAGAAGATAAAGAAATAATAATTGAAGATGGATACTGGTTTAATAATGATTTTATCGTTACCGCCAGTGTTTCAATTCCAATTGTTGTAAAACCAAGACCGGCAGCTGCTGCACCTATTGCGAGTGTTGATTCTGGCGCAGTTGCTATTGGTACGGAAATAATACTTACAAGCGATATGCCGAATATTGGATTATCAAACGGAAGCCGAAGCGTATTTATTCGATATACCACAAATGGCTCTGAACCAACGCGAATATTAAGCAGTACAGTATTTGATGGGTCGCAGCCTATTAATATTAACGGTAATACGAACATAAAAGCGAAAGTTTTTTATACCGAAGAAATTGAAGTCTGCGCAGAAAGAAATTGGGTTGAATATAGAACAACAGAGAGTGGTACAGTCACGTTTAGTTATACGTTATTAGATCGTATAGAAATTGAGCATCCAAACGATATATTGGTGCAGGGGTTAGATTTTGGTACGCACCCACAAAATGTTATTATTAACCCGGATACAATTACAATAAAAAACACAGGGGGTACACCGACTGGAAATATAAATATAGAGGTATATAACTTAGAGGGTTTACCTCATGAAAACTTTAAACTTTTAAACGAATCCATTACTGGAATACCGGTCGGAGGATTTGCTACATTCGAAATACAGCCCGGAACTTCAGCTGGATTGTCGGCAGGGCAACACGTTGCAATTGTTGTTTTGAGCGGAATTAATATGGAACCGATAATGATAGCAACATGGGTTGATATTTTAACGGAAAGCGATAACGCACAGATACCAAACATAATTAACCATCCACAAAACGCAACTGTTACGGTCAATGCGGCGTATAATCTGATCGTTTCGGCAAATGTCACGGACGGTGGTAGTTTAAGTTATCAATGGTACAGCAATACAATTGCGTCCAATACGGGTGGCACGATTATACAGGGAGCGACGAACGAAACATTTACCGTGCCTACAGGTATAGCAGGAACATATTATTATTACGTCGTAGTAACAAACACAAACAACGATGTAGGCGGAATAAAAACAGCGACAGTGACGAGCGACTTCGCTATAATAACGATTCTTAATATACTTGACCCTTACGAACCACAAATCAACATTACAAACGCAACAGGACGGGCAGGCGAAGAGATAACGCTGACAGTTACGATGGAAAACATACCGCAAATTGCGGGATATGGCATTTCGATGACTTATGACCCTAATGTGTTTACATACATCTCAGCAGCGCCCGGCGATATTCTGCCGGAGAGATTCATCGATCAAATAAGGCCAAATAATCGGATGTTTTTCAGTTCGTATGACGACGACGGCAATTTTGAAACAGGTACAACATTATTTACGGTAACTCTTAAAATAGACGACAATATAGGAGAAGGCGTTATCGAGCCCGCTGCACTATATTTCTCATATTTTAATACAGTGATTGAGGGCTTCGATACTGGCGATACGATATACCCTGAGATAAATCAGCCAGTTATCACGGTCATCAACGTTTTCTACGGCGATGTGAACGGCGACGGCAGGCTGAACATTTCCGACAGGACAAGGATGAACCAATTCTTCTCGGACAATCTACCAGAAGGTGCAGTATTTATAGAGGCAAACGCAGACGTAAACGGCGACGGACGATTGAACATATCAGACAGAACCGTGATGAACCAGTTTTTCGCGGGTACGAGAGATTATCTCGGGCCGCAGATAACCCCAGCGTTTTTCAGTTTCATTTTACCCACACTTATACCAGTAAATGAGCCGGAGATACTTGTATCTAACGTTTCCGGTAAGGTCGGCGATACAGTTAGCTTAACCGTATCGATAAAAGATAATCCAGGACTATCAGGTTACGGCATATCGATGCGTTACGATGAGAACTTGTTAACCTTCATATCAGCGTCGGCGGAAGATATACTGTATGATAATTTCGTCGTTATTGAGAAGCCAGACGGACGAATCCACTTCAACTCGTATAACGATGACGGCGAGTTCGAAACCATTGAAGAGCCGGAAGACGAAGAGGAATTTGTAGATGAAACAATATTATTCACGGTGACGTTCAGAATCAACGAGACAGTTTCTGGAGGCGTTAACTCTATAGGAGTAGTAGAGTTCTATTACGATAATTTCGTTATCGAAGGATTCGCGATATGCGAGGCCGATGGAATCACGCCGAAAACGATATATCCGGAGATACCGTTAGGATTTGTTACAGTAGAGGTTGGTAATGCGGTTACGATTGTGAACGCGGTTGCGCAGTACATCAGCATAGCAGAGACATCGAAAAATTCCGGAGTATGGGCGTTGACGTTTAGAGTAACGGAAACGTGGTCGAACGGTGAGACGAAAGTAGTGCCGTACACGATCAACATCAAAGCTAACAACGCGAATGTAGATGGCAGATACAACCTCGGAGCGTATATTTTAATTTACGATATCAAAGGTAACGGCTCTAACATCAGAGAGTTTAGGGTTATACTGAAGTAAACGAATTTTTATTTGAAAATAAATAATTTAAAATAATGAGGATTTTATTATGAAAACAGAAATGTATATTTTACCTTGTACAAGAGCATCTCCGAAATACAAACGACGAAAAGTTACTCAAAATAAAATTATAAAATTTAGATTTCTATAGGAGGCAATTATAATGCAAATAATAAGAAAAAAAGTTTTTTGTGTGTTTTTAACTTTGGCATTGGTATTTAATATGTTTATAATATTTCCGATAAATACATTTGCGGCAGAATCGGAAAATGTACCAACTGTCTTTGTATCAAGCGCACAAGGCAAACCAGGCGATCTCATATCCTTAACCGTTTCTTTTCAAAATAATCCGGGATTATCGGGATACGGTATCACATTGAAATTCAATCCGAGCAAATTAACTTATGTTACATCGAATCCGGGTGTAGTATTATCAGATAACTTCACCCGCACAGTAAGAACCCAATTGAACGAAATCTTTTTTGTTTCTTATGATAACGATGGAAATTATGTTGACGGAGAAAATTTGTTTTCAGTTTCATTCATTATAGATCCAAATTTAACAGACAGGGTTATTGAAGGCGAAGATATAATGTTCTTCTATAAAAACATTATACTTGAAGGGTTCGAAATACCTGATGGCGGGGGCGATACCATATATCCTACAATAATACAACCCAGAATCGAAGTAGAAAATGATGAATGTGAACACGAATACGACGATGGTGTAGAAACTACAAAAGCAACTTGTATTGAAGAAGGGTTGATGACTTACACTTGCTCTTATTGCGATGATAGTTATACCGAGCCTATATCGATAGACCCAAATAACCATGTCGGAGGCACATATGAAGAAGAGATAATAGTTGCAACATGTGTCGTTGAGGGTCTTATGGGTATCTATTGTAATAGTTGCAATGAGTTGCTTGATACTCGGATAATACCAATAAAAACTGAACATCCTGGCGATACATATGAACAAATAATCACTGCGGCGACATGTGTCGCTACGGGAATAATGGGTATTTACTGCACTGATTGTGATTATTTTCTCACTACAAATATTATACCGATAAACCCTGAAAATCATGTTGGCGGTACATATGAAAATATAATTACTAATCCAACTTGTATTACCAAAGGTATCATGGGTATCTATTGTTCCGGGTGCAATGAATTACTTGAAACGGAATCAATATTAGGAGGTCATCCTGGAGGTTCTTATCAAAATGAAATTATTGCGGCGACTTGTATTTCTGAAGGAACAATGGGTATATATTGTTCTGAATGTTACGAATTAATCGAGACAGAGACAATACCGATAAATCCGGACAACCATGTAGAAAGTTCATATACACAGGAATATATTCCGGCGACATGTATTACTGAAGGAACGCTGGGTATTTATTGTGCTGGTTGTCATGCTTTGATCGAAACAGAATTTGTAGTAATAAATCCAAACAACCACATCGGCGAAACATATAGAAGCGTAATTATTCCGCCGACATATGATGCTGAAGGTTTAAGGGGTATTTATTGCTCAGGCTGCCACGAATTGCTTGACACAGAAATAATCTCTCCAATAGATTGCAAACACGAAGATGGTACATATGAAGAAGTCATCACGTCCGCTACATGCGTTGCTGAAGGATTAGTAGTTACTCACTGTAATAATTGCCATGATGAACTCGGAACTGTTATTATACCGATCAACCCAAACAACCACGTAGGCGGAACATACGAAGATGAAATCACTGCCGCTACATGTGTTGCCGAAGGTTTAATGGGTATTTACTGTAATAGCTGCGATGTTCAACTTCATACAGCATCGACTGTAATAAACCCGAATAACCATGTCGGTGGCACATATGAAGAGGTAATCACTACCGCTACATGCGTAACTACAGGAACAATGGGTATTTATTGCAATGACTGCGATGAATTGCTTGAAACTGATACGATACCATTAAATCCGATTAATCACGCTGGCGATACATACAGAGACGTTATTACTATTGCGACATGCGCTACCGAAGGCGTCATGGGTATTTATTGCTCTGACTGTAATGCATTGATTTATACAGAGCCTATTGCGAAAAACCCTGATAATCATGTTGGTGGGACATATGAAGAAATGATAGTTGCTCCGACATGCATAGCCACAGGAATAATGGAAGTTTATTGTAATAGTTGCCATGAATTGCTTGAAACTGATACAATACCAATAAACCCGATTAATCATATTGGCAATACATACAATAATGTGATCACTGTTTCGATTTGCGTTACTGAAGGCGTCATGGGAATTTATTGCTTTGACTGTAATGCATTGATTTACACAGAACCAATTGCGATAAACCTTGATAATCATGTTGGCGAAACTTATGAAGCCGTTATTACGGAAGCGACTTACACGAACGAAGGATTAATGGGTATCTACTGCTCTGGTTGCGGTGCGTTGCTCGAAACGGAAGTTATTCCGATAAAACAAGACGAGCAAAAAGACTGCGACTTTTTACGTGAAAGAGCAGCTGGAATACTTAAAAACGGTTTAAAAACGGATAATCTACGCCTCGTTGGTAAAGTGTTGACGTTAGTTATTGATGGCAGAGAATTCATTCTCAGTAAAAATGCTAATAATCGTAATATCGAGGGCGAAATCCCTCTTGGCGATGGTTGCTATCTAAGATTCGACATCAAGGGTAACGGTTCAAATATTAAAGTTTTTGAAATTATTAAAAAATAATTTTAATAATCGAAAATTGTAATAAAATTTTGTAATTATTAAAAACACGGGCGGTTCATTTAAAATAAACAACTGCCCGTGTTTTTTAGTAATATTTAAATATGGTACCATACACAAGGTTGCTCGCTCCGAAAAAGATTCTCTTAGCCATGTTACGCGATAACAACGCGGCAGGAGAACCTCAACTCCATAATAAAAGAGGCAAAATAATAATAATTCTGGAGGAACAAAAAATGAAAAAAACATTTCGCAAACTTATGGCAACGTTTTTAGTTATGGTTATGATGATGACCATGATACCTACGGTCACATTGCAAGTTCAAGCTCAATCTTCAATACCCGACGGACTTGGCTTAGGACACCTATTAAAGGGATTCAACTCCTTAGCCAGTAATTCGGCTGACCGCATACTCCTCGTAGAAAACCTTAAAAATCTACCATCAGAACGAATTTTCAAAGAAAATTCGTTCGATGTCTTCCAAAATTTCCTGTTTTTGAATACAGTTACCGTTGGTGATGATAAAACAATCATTGCGAGATCAATGACTGAATATGCATTAGACACAATAAAAGGCTGGGGTTTTCAAGCAAACCTTGAACTTGCTGTTGAATTAGGCAAAGCACCTGTAAAAACAATTGTCAAAACAAAAATAGAAGAACGATTTAGTAAGATAACCAACGAATTATTAAGAACGTCTACAAATGAACTATATTATGAAAGCCTCACGTGGCTACGTCGAGGGATTTATGAAATAGATTTTAGTTACATACCGGAGGACTTAATTCGGACACAATTAAATCCTGTTTTCCTACGAGACTTGTTAGATAAAAATGTCACCCCAGAGCAGCTATTCCGTACATACGGAACACACTTTCTTACGCAATACTCTATGGGTGGTTGGATAGAAGCCGGTATATATTCTATCGATGAAACAATCAATGAAAAAATATCGAAGGTAAATGAATGGTCTGGAACAGTAGCAGATGTAAACAACTCAATTGAACAAAATGGAACACATAGTGCGCGCCATAACTCAACGACAAGGATTCATGGCGGGCATGGCGGGGTTATCAATTCTACCAATCCAAATGATGCTCAAAATGCTAAAAACACTTGGTTACAAAGTTTTAATAGGACTGATTGGTGGGGTGTATGCGAAATACTTACTATTCCTGATCCCCGTGTGCCACTTGAATTCACGGGTATATGGGAATTGCTCCCCGAAGAAGAATGGATAAGATACGACGAATTAGTACAGGCGTATATTGCGTTAGCTACTGATATGGATAGTAATTTCTTTACGAATTTCATATACAGACAATTACAACCGATAGGCAATTTGCCGCCGCCAAGTATCAATGAAAATACTATAAGAATTACTAACCAAACCGAGCTTGACGCCGTCCGAAACAATCTGTCAGGTACATACATCCTTATGAACGACATCACTTTATCGGGGAACTGGGAACCAATCGGTTCGGCGACTGCTCCGTTCACTGGTACGTTTATAGGTAACGGATATACGGTAAGTAACGTCAGCATTGTTTCCGGTAACACAACTCCCGGACTTTTCGGAATCAACAGAGGCACAATCGAATCCCTTGCGGTCGTTTATAATAACGTCAACGGTCATCGCCCCAGTAGCGTTGCGAGTAGAACCGAGGGGGCAGGGGTTGTCAATGCCAGTTATCCGAATTGGAACATAAACCCTACGATTAGCAGGG
>WREN01000002.1 GCA_009779295.1 Oscillospiraceae bacterium
GAAATCCGAATCTTCTTTATACATTAAATTTGCAGGTAATCTGTCCCATTCCGTATTATCTAAATTCTTCAATTTTTTCTCATCTTCAGAAGAAGCAAGAACGATTTCCACACCATCCGGTATAACAAGTTTCGGCAGGTTTTGCTCGGATAAAAGCGCGAATACTCCATATTCAATTGTATTAATATCCGAAATATTAAAATATTTCAAAATAGTATTATTTTTCATTAAATGAATATTCGGCGTGCTGATTCGGATAACTTTATATGATTTATAAATTTCTATAATTTTCTTGCATGTCTTTTCAATAAAATTATCAGAACTTGTATTAATATACACGACTAATTCATCAAACAAATTTTCAATAAATTCAACATATTCAAGACTTGGTTTGCTTTCTTCCGGAGTATAAAATTCAACTTTTTTTATACCGTATCCTTTTTTTCCTGCATTTACACTATTGCAGCAAGTATAATAAAACCGAATTTCGTTATTCGATTGAAAAAATTTCAGCATTTCATTATTATCGATTTTATACATATTCAATCTCCCAACACCCAGCTCTTCCCGCCGTGTTTCGTCACAGATGATCCCGTTTCTCTCTCGATAATCGCGGCAACCCGCATCGAGCAGAAACCGCCCTGACACCTGCCCATTCCGGCGCGTGTGCGCCGTTTCACCGCGTCCAAGTCTAATGCGGGTATCGGGCGGTTGATCGCGTCGATTATCTCGCCTTCTGTTATTGTTTCGCAGCGGCAGACGATTTTAGCGTAGTTTGGATTCGATTCAATCAACTTCCGTTTACCTTCGTCATCCAAATAATTGAACTTCAAAATCGGCGGCCTTGCACCTGTATAATCCTCACGCTTCTCTAATTTCAAACCAGTTTCCTCAAGTTTTTTCACGATATAGTTCCCCAAAGCCGGGCCGCACGCGAATCCCGGCGATTCTATCCCGACCGCGTGAACAAGCCCGACCACTGTTTCCGACGGTTCGATAAAGTAATCGTGGGCGTTCGGCGTGGGTCTGATTCCCGAAAACGACGTGATAACCGTTTTCAGATTCAAGCTCGGCACAAGCCGCACCGCGCCATCGCTGATTTCCTTCAAGCCGTCGGCGGTTGTGGATTTATCCTCTTTGTCATCGATGGCGTAAGCGTTCGGTCCGACGATAACGTTGCCGTGAACTGTCGGCGAAACGAGGATTCCCTTACCTTTCTCCGACGGAATACTGAACAGAATGTGATTCGCAGTGTCATAACTTTTGTCGAGAATCATATATTCGCCGCGCCGTGGAGTTATACGGATTGGGAAATCTTGTTCGCCGGCAACGCTGGCGATATAATCGCCCCACACTCCGGCGGCGTTGACGATCCTATACGCCTGCAGGCTGCGATTATCACAACTCACCGTAAACACATCATCCGTTTTCGTTATCTTATTAACCCTGAAATTAAAATAAAAATCCGTTCCATGCACCGCTGCCGATTCCGCCGCCGCTATGGTCAAACCCCACGGACAAATTATCCCGCCCGTCGGAGCGTACAAAGCGGAGACTACGTCCCGCGACAGGTTAGGCTCCATTTTATGTAATCTCTCGCCGCGCACTATTTCTAAGTCCGGAACGCCGTTCTTAATACCGCGGTTATATAATTCTTTTATTTTTTCCTCTTCTTTTTCGCTGAACGCCGAAACCAATGAACCGCATTGATTGTACTCAACGTCGAGCAGTTTCGCCAAAGCCGGCATTTCCGCGCACGCTTCGACGTTCAGCTTAGCTTTCAACGTACCGCACTCAGCGTCGAACCCCGCGTGGACTATCGCGGAATTGGCTTTCGTCGCGCCCATCGAGACGTCGCCGTAAGCCTCGACGACGGCTGTCTTTAATTTGTAAGCCGCAAGCCGGTACGCCGTCATACATCCGGTTATTCCCGCTCCGATTATCAAGACATCGTATATCATAAATTTTATCACCCATCATATTATAGCACACCCTGCTAAAAAATTCAACACGTTTTTTTACATAAAAAATAAAAAATACAGTTGTAATTTTATATTTAATATGTTATAATAGAATAAAATATTTTTAATTGCGGAGGTTCAATCAACCGATGAATAAAGAACATGACGAGCAATTTGAAGTTGCATACGGCATGTCTGACAGCATAATCAACGAAATTGAAAAAGTTGTTTTGGGCAAGCACAACGCCGTTTCTATGCTTGTCACCGCTATGTTTGCGGGCGGACATGTACTCATCGAAGACGTTCCGGGTGTCGGAAAAACCACACTCGCGGCTTCCCTTGCGAAAGCCGCCGGGCTGAATTTCAAGCGCGCCCAATTCACGCCGGATGTTATGGCGTCAGATATCACGGGTTTCAACATTTATAACCGCCAGACAGAGAGCTTTGATTTTAAGGAAGGGCTCGTAATGTGTAACATTCTCCTCGCGGACGAGATCAACCGCGCGTCGCCGAAAACGCAGTCGTCGCTTCTTGAGGCGATGGAGGAAAGCCGCGTCACAGTTGACGGCGTGACTTACGAAGTGCCGAATCCGTTCATGGTAATCGCGACACAGAACCCGACGGGGTTTGTGGGAACGTATCCGTTGCCGGAAGCGCAGTTAGACCGCTTCAGCGCGCGGATCACTATGGGCTACCCTTCGATCGACGAGGAAGTTGATATTATATCGGCGCGCAAAACGGTTAATCCTGCCGATAAAATATTATCCGTTTCTTCGCTCGAATATATTACCGCAATCAGAAAACTTACCCAGCTTGTAAATGTCAGCGACGAATTGTATAAATATATCGTACTGCTGACGTCCGTTACGCGCAGGAACGAAAACCTCGCTCTGGGCGCAAGCCCGCGCGCATCTCTCGCGCTTATGCGCATGTCTCAGGCTTACGCGTTCACGCACCACAGGAATTATGTCGTCCCCGAAGACATCTGTTCGGTATACAAGCAGGTTATCGCCCACAGGATAATTTTAAAGCAGGAAGCCAAACTAAACCGCATAACAGCCGACAACGTATTGAGCGAAATTATGCGCAAAACCGAAATACCGTTCAAATCAAAAAGATGAAAAAAACCGTTAAATTTATGCCGCCTAAAAAGCGAAGAAAGTTTGCCCTGACAAGCGGTTTCAATTTTTATATTTGTATTTTGGCTGGAGCTTTGGTATTTACACAGGCTTTGCGGTCTCCTTTGTCGTCTTTGATGTTGGTTTTCGTGCTGATCCTGCCTGTAATCAGCTTTTTGTATATGCTGACGGCATTGGTCGCTATAAAGGTTTACGTCAAAGACAGCAGCATCGAAACGGTAAAGAATATTCCCGTCGATTACAATATTAAAATCATAAATGACGCGATCCTGCCGTATCCGTTCATAGAAGCCGACCTTATCATGCCGAACGACGACATTGTCCGCTGCGTTGAGAAGCGCGTCGGATTGAGTCTTGCGCCGTTCGGGTTCTACAGAATCGCAGAAAAGCCTGTTTTCAAATACCGCGGAAGTTATCAGATAGGCGTTAAAAAAATATATATTTCGGACCTTTTCCGCATTTTCAGAATAAGTTTAAATATCGACGTATACACATCTGTTTTTGTCGCGCCGCGCCGTTTTGTGCTTGAGGCGAAGGCAGGGACTTCCGCGTCTGACGTCAATACCGACTCGACTAAGAATATCATAGGCGTCGACCGCTCGGAACTCAACGAGATACGCACGTATCTCACCGGCGACCACATGAAGAATATCCACTGGAAACTGTCGTCGAAAACGCAGGAACTTATGGTCAAAGAATTCGCCATGAATTCGGGGAAAACGATTTATATTTTCGTCGATATGGCGGCGAATTACACCACCGAGGATAAGACATATTCTGACGATATTAACGAATTTGTCGCGGACGGCGTTATCGAAACGGCGCTGGCGGCGGCATTGCGCGAATTGCAGGAGGGCAACGGATGTACTATCATTTGGTACGACGAGCGAATCGAAAGCGGCGCGCAGATATGCAAATTGCAGACGGCTTCCGACCTTGATCGCGTGTTCAAAATGTTCGCGACGGCGGAGTTGTGCGGCGCGGATAAAGAAGTCACGCGGCTCGCCGCTTTAGCGACGGAAACGCAGGCGGTAACGATGATATTCGTCACCGGAATGATCGATCAGGACGTTGTAGCGGATCTGACGGGAATCGCGGGCTTACAGATCAACGTTGAACTGTATCATTTTTCCGCGGCGGAGAAAGTTGCCGACGAGAAAAAGTTGGATGCGTTCGCAGAACGTGAAAAAGCGTGCAGAGATCAATTGGTGCTTAACGGCGTTAATGTGTATGAGACGAAATTTTAATTTTTAACAAGGATTGATAATTTGAAAGAAGAAAAATTACAAACAAAAAAACAAAAACCAAGAAACCCGTTTGAATTCATATATTCGCCGTCACGGCAGATTATTTCTAAGGGCGCCGTTTTTTCGGCGTATTTTATGCGCGCGGTCGTAACCGCGACGGCTGTATTCGGTCTGTTGATATTTATTGCCGACGCTTTTCAATTTCAGATTTCAAGTATTTCCATATTTGTCATATCTTTGGCAACTTCGGTGGTATTTGCGGTAATACAGATCGGCATAATTCCCGCGCTCGTTGTACTCGGATTGACGGCAATAACCGCGTTGTTGCTGACATTTTTCATCGAAAACATAATTGATTTTATCGTTTTATCGTTTCAGACGGTAATAAATCTGATGATGAAACGGCTCGAAGACGCCGGATATAAGTCATTCCGACCGTTTTTGTTCACGGAATTCGAGCCGGACGCAAACGAATCTACTCTGATTTTAATCGTTTTTATATTTACAGGCATCCTGCTTACCGCTATATTCAGCGCGTGTATAATGCGGAAAACGCGCTTTTTACCCTGCCTTATAACAGGATTATTCATCTGTTCGACGGTTTTTACATACAACATCAGCACTTCTAATTTCGGATTCGCCCTGATTCTCGCGGCGCTCTGCGCGATTATAGTTTTGAAACTTTACGACTCCTACTATATCAACTATATAGAGCCGGAAAATAAATTCGGGTATTTCAAAAAGCACGCGCTCGGCGGGTTCGCGGGGTTCGCCGCATTGCTGCTTGCGATAGTTATAATTTCTATACCCGCGATGACTATTACGAAACGCTGGCGGGAAATTGAATTTATCAACGACCGTCTTGAATACGCGCGCGCTATGATCTCGTCCGTTATCATCGGCGATATGCCCAACATGTCGGATCTGGGATTCGTCGGGAATATGGACACGCTTAACCCGCGCAACACCCGCGCGGAAAGCCGGTCATTCTCCGGAAAAGTGATGATGACTGTCGAATCGGGTTATAATACGCCCGTTTACATGAGGAGCTGGGTCGGTTCGTATTACCGCGGCGACAGCTGGTATTCGGCGACGACCGATGAAGTGGAGCGATATAACAATATGTTCACGCCCAACTTCACGCCCGAACAATTGACATATAATTTTTACAACGCGATTAATCCGCGGTTCACGTCGTTCAGTTCTTCGTCATACGGCAACTTCATTGAGCACGGGTTCATCACGGAAGCGGTGGATATCAGCGGGATCAGGTCAACATCCAACCTCCTCTACGTGCCGTCGATAATGAACGCGAGCGTGAACCTGCTTGAACACGGTTCGCGCGACAGAGTTCCGTATTCAAGCTCGTGGACTCCGTATCATGAAGGTATCGTAACGACGAGCTGGTTCAATTTCAACAGAAATTACCGCGTATTGGCGTTCGTGCCGATTTACCGCCATCCGGAGTATCTCGACAATTTGTATAAAAATATGTTTTATTATAATGTTTCCATGAGTACGATAGGCGCAAACATAAACGCCCGGGAAACAAATATAAGCAGTATAATTTTCAATTACAAATCGGTTCTTGACAGTTACGAAATCAAATACGCCGAGCCGACGGTTGTCGAACGGTTTTTCGAAATGGATAACGTCGAACGGCAGATGTTTATCTATGAAAACATCGTGCTGCGCGAATTATATTCGCAGTACGTGCGCGAACATTATCTCGCGCTGCCGGAAGCGGATCTGTACACGGTGATTGTGCCGATAGTAAATACACTTCCAAGGTCAATCGGAAGGTACTCAGATTCTGCAAGCGTTGTTTATATACATAATACGGTGTTGAAAGTGGTTAATTTTCTAAACGACAACTATAATTACACATTGTCGCCGGTCGAACCGTCGCCGGAATTTGACGACGCGTCAGCGCTCGCTATATTCTTAAACGACACCAAAGAAGGCTATTGCGTTCAGTTCGCAACCGCAGCGACGATGATTTTGCGCGCGATGAACATTCCCACACGATATGTGGAGGGCTACGTCGCGTCGGATTTCAGGCGCAACGACGCCGACAACCGCGCGGGCAACTACATCACCGAGGTACACGATTACAACGCGCACGCGTGGATTGAGGTATACATCGACGGTATGGGGTGGATGCAGTACGAGGCTACGCCGACTTATTACACGCAGATGTACGTACCGTATGAAGTTTCTCCCCCGCGGACAAATTCGGAATCATCACCGGGCGAAATGATGCCGGAACCTGAATACGAAGAAATCGAATTTGAAGAAAACCCGCTTACCGTTGAAGAAATTGCCAACGGATTTAGAATTATCAGCGGTTTAATATTGGCAGTTCTGGGTATCATTGGTACGTTGATAGTGATTAAAATCCGAATCAATTCCAAAAACGAACTCGTCAAACGCTATGCGGCGATCAATATCGCCGAAAAAAGCGCGAATCTCGAGCCGGAGGAAATCCGCGAACTCACAAAGCAGCTCGCCGATTACATCATGGAAATACAATCTGCCGGCGGTTATATCCCCGAAACAGGAGAGTTGCCTGCGGAATATGCGCGGCGCGTTTCCGAATCTATGACTGACACTGAGTTCAACGATATAATGTTCTACATGGAAAAAGAGGAATTCGGACCGGGCTGCTCGCGCGGAGAACTCAAAAAGATCGGCGTTTACCTGCGTGGTCTGTGGGATAGAATTTATTACAATATGAACCGGCCGAAGCGTTTATGGCTAAGACATATAAAAAAGGTGATTTGAAATTAATAATTATACAAATTCCGCGTTGGCGTATCTCGGGGACGCCGTGATTGAATTGATGACGCGCGCGATGCTGATTAAAAATTTCCATACTACGGCGGGAAATCTCAATGAAATTTCACGAAATTACGTGACGGCGCAGTCGCAGAGCGCGGCGGTCGAGCGGATAATCGGCGTGCTGACGGAGGATGAACTGGCGGTCTACAAGCGCGGGCGCAATATCAAAGACGCGAACGTTCCCAAAAGCGCGACGGCTATGGAATACAAGCGCGCGACCGGGCTTGAAGTGCTGTTCGCGACGCTGTACCTTGATGGGAAACATGAGCGGCTGAGCGAGCTTTTTGATATAGCGTATGGGTAAAAACACCCGTAGGCGGCGGGTGTTTTAATTTAAAAGGAGGCTACATAACAATGAAAAAACCAAAAATCTTCGACGACTTTAAAAAATTCGCTTTCAAAGGCAACGTCATGGACATGGCAATCGGTATTATCATCGGGTCGGCGTTCACGTCGATAATCAATTCGCTGGTCAACGATATAATCATGCCTGTCATTGGCAAATTCACCGCCGGACTCGATTACAGCAAGCTGGAACTTGTTATATCCGAAGCGGTTATCGACGAAGCCGGCAACATCATAACCCCTGAAACGGCAATCAGATACGGGATGTTCATACAGAACATCGTGTACTTTCTGCTTGTCGCGATTTCGTGTTTCATCGCGATAAAACTTATCGTCGGCGGCATGAATAAATTAAAACATCCGCCGGAACCCGCGCCGCCTCCGCCGCCCCCCGAAATTCCCGCGCAGGAAAAATTACTTACGGAAATCCGCGATATATTAAAAAATAATAAACAAAATTTATAAATAAATTCGGGAGGAATAAAAATAATATGTATTATATTGGTATTGATTTAGGCGGAACGAATATTGCCGCCGGAATCGTTGACGAGAATTACAAAATCATCAAAAAAGGCAGCACTCCCACGCTCGGCAACCGCGACCCTAAAGAGATTATCCGCGACATGGGCGCGCTTTGCGCGCGCCTTGTGGAAGAGTGCGGGCTTACGTTCGATGATATCGAATACGCAGGCATCGCCGCGCCGGGCACGGCTAACGCCGCTACGGGTATGATCGACTTCGCGAACAACCTGCCGTTCCTGCACTTCCCTATCTCGGAAGTATTGATGAGTTTTATACCTGTCAAGAAAGTCTACATCGACAACGACGCTAACGCCGCCGCTTGGGCTGAGGCTATAGCGGGCGCGGCTAAGAATGTCGCCAACTCTGTCTTCATCACGCTCGGAACGGGTGTCGGCGGCGGCGTTATAATCAACGGCAAGCTGTACGCGGGGTTCAATTACGCCGGAGCCGAACTCGGTCATATGGTTATCGAGTACAAAGGCCGTCCCTGCACGTGCGGACGCTACGGCTGCTGGGAAACTTACAGCTCCGCGACGGGGCTGATCAACATGACGCGCGAAAAAATGCTCGAAAACAAAGACTCGGTGATGTGGGATATGTGCGAAAATTCCATTGATAAGCTGAGCGGCAAGACTGCGTTCGCCGCAATGAAGAAAGGCGACAAAGCCGCGAGCGAAGTCGTCGATATGTACATAAAATATCTTGCGTGCGGTATCGGCAACATCATCCTGCTGTTCCAGCCGGAGATACTCTGCATCGGCGGCGGCGTATGCAACGAAGGCGACTATTTGATGAAACCGCTTATGGCAATTTTGAATAACGAACCGGCAATCGAAAGAAGAAAAACGCAAATAAAAATAGCCGAGTTAGGAAACGACGCCGGTATCATCGGCGCGGCGGTGCTTGGATTATGAACGTAGTTTTGCTCGGCGATTCGATTCGCATGAATTATCAGGCTAAAGTCAGATTTTATCTCGACGGCGTCGCGGATGTCTACACCCCGGATGAAAACTGCCGCTGGAGCAGTTATACTTTAAAATTCCTTTTTACATGGTTTGCGGCGTTTCCGAAAGATATTGACGTTGTGCATTGGAACAACGGGCTTTGGGATGTTTCCACCGTTGAAATTGACAACAATACGTTTTCATCAATTTATACCTATATGGATTACATGTCGCGTATATTAAGAATCCTGCGCACAAAAACCCGGAAAATTATATTCGCGACTACAACTCCGGCAATAGCAAATCACATACGGAACGAAAACGTAAATTTATTCAATTCCGTTATAACAGATTTTATGAATAAAGAAGGCGTGCCCATAAACGATTTAAACGCCTTGATAACCGCAAATACCGATAAATATTTAGTTGAGGACGGCGTTCATTTAAGCGAAGCGGGAATGGACGCGTGCGGCAAAGCGGTTGCGGATAAGATTATTGAGGTTTACAATTCATGATGAACGATAACATGAAAAAATACAAGCCGGATTGGACCGAAGCGAAACAGCGCATGACCGATTGGTGGAACGGCAAAAAAGTAGACCGCGTCGTCGCGAGCGTCCGCGCGCCGAAACCTGTTGATAACCTTCCGCCGTACATCGGCCGCGTGCCGGACAAATACACCGATCACGATACTGTGTTCCACAACTTAGACCGCGCGCTGAATTCCACTTTATACTATGCGGAGGCGTTCCCGTTCCATTTCGTGTACTTCGGACCGATGTTCACGGTCACGTATTTCGGCGCGGAACCGACGTTCACCGAAACTACTACTTGGTACAAGCCGAATTTTCAAACGCTCGATGAGATAATCGCGTACAAGCCGGATTTTCCCAACAATAAATGGTGGAACATAAGTATGGATATCCAAAAAAAATCCGTCGAACGCGCCGACGGCAGCTATTTGGTTACGGGGATTGGGTTCAGTTCGTACATTGATATCCTGGACGCTTTGCTCGGCACGGAAAAACTGTTGTGCGCGATGGTCCAAGAACCGGAAAAAGTCATTGCGGCGCGCGATAATTTGATAAAACATACCGCAATCGAACGTGAAAACGGCGACGGAAGTATAAGCTGGCTCGGAATTTGGACGCCGGACAAAACGACGTGCAACCAGTGCGACCTGTGCGTCATGATTTCGCCGGAAATGTTTGACAGGTTCGTGTTCGACGATTTGAAATCCACTTACGATCAGCTTGACCGCGGAATGTATCACCTTGACGGCGAAGAGGAGATAAGACATTTGGATTCGCTGTTCCGTTTGGAGAAACTGCAAATGATTCAGTGGGTGCCGAACAGAAACCATGACCCGTTAAACTGGATCGACTTGTTCAAGCGCATACAAAACGCGGGTAGAAGCGTTCTCATCAGCACGCCGTACACAAGAGTCCGGGAACTCTTGGATAAACTCGACCGCGATCTGGTGTACCTTGACGTGTGGTGCCCGAACGAGGAGGAAGCAAATCAAGTCATGCGCGAACTTGAGAGAAAATGAGATTTGACGTTACGTAAACGCCCTTTATAAACTTCATGGAGTTCCGGCAGATCGCAGAAATCGGCCGGCTTGATGAGGTTTATTTTTTTCGGGAATTTCAGCGCGCCGTTGGTGTAAAGGATGTGCGCGACGAACTGCGAACACACAAAATGATACCGCCGCTCGATAGAAATGCCGAAGTTGTACATAATCAATCCGATAAGGTTGTATTTGTACGCGTCGTAGTTGTTCAGCATATCGCCGATCCGCGATTTGATGGATTCGTATGTATCTTCGTTGATTTCGAGCTCATAAAGCGCGCAAGGCGCGTCGCCGTTACGGGCGAAAATTCCCGTGTCGATGTCTTCATGGATGAATCCGGCAATAAGCGGAAAGTGGATGTTACGCCGCGCGAAACTGTAAAGTTCGTTGAGTTCTTTATCGAGCGCAATCGATGCGTGGGAGTATGTATCGCCGTTCACCTTGCGGATAATCCGGGCGGGGAGCGTATTTGTTTTTGTCAGCAGGATGTAAACCGATTTCATAAATTATTATCACCTGTGGGTATTATATCACAGATTTGCTACGTTGTAAAGGGAGAAAATATATTTTGGATATTGACAAGTATTTTAAATTATGGTATATTATGATGTAACAGCAAACGTTTTCAAAAATAAAAACACCCGGCGCTACGGCGCCACCCTCTTTACCCGCGCCAATAAATTGGCGCTAAAGAGGGCAAGGAAGTAATGCCATGAAAATTTTTATAGGCTCAATACAAATGGAAGTAAACACGTTAAGCCCGCTTCGGAATACCATCGAAGCGTTTAATTTCGTCGAAGGCGACAGGATGTTAACAAAAACGCCCGCGACGGAAGTTTTCGCCGAATGTGAAGTAATCCCGTCAATTTACGGCAACGCTTTGCCTTCGGGT
This sequence comes from Oscillospiraceae bacterium, assembly GCA_009779295.1. Classification (GTDB taxonomy): domain Bacteria; phylum Bacillota; class Clostridia; order Oscillospirales; family CAG-272; genus WREN01. Next base: position 11,465 of record WREN01000002.1, read on the forward strand.
CCGCTCGCGAAAGAAGTGTTCGGCGAACTGTTGGGCAAGCTCGTCACATCGCTCAAAAACGCCGGTAATGTTGACGGCGTTTGGCTCTATCTTCACGGCGCGCTCGAAGTGGACGGCGCAGGGAGCGGCGACCTCGCGATCGTCAAAGCGCTGCGTGAAGTAACCGGCTACAACATTCCCTATGCGGTCGCGCTGGACTTTCACGCCAACAACGACGAGGATATCGTCAACCATTGCAATATCATCTGCGGTTACCGCACGGCTCCGCACGCCGATATGGAAGCAACGCAGATCAAAGCCGCCAAACTGCTGCTGTATTGCCTGCGCAACAAAATAATGCCGCGATGTATCATCAAAACCATCCCGGCGATTGTCGCGGGCGACACGATAATCACGGCCGAAACACCCTATCAAATACTCGACAAGCGTCTGCGCGAGATCGACAACGATTCGCGCATACTGAACATTTCGTTTTTCAGCGGGCAGAATTGGGCGGACGTTCCCAACAACCACGCGAGCGTAGTCGTATGCTACGCAAACGAACAGGAGAATATCGCTGTTGCGAATGGTTATGCCGGTGAGATTGCCGGCATATATTGGAACATCAAAGCCAAATTCAAGTTTCAGGTCGAAACTTACATGCCTGAAGAAGCGTTGAAGCGCTGTATGGAATATACGGATTCGCCTGTATTTTGCAGCGATTCCGGCGACAACGTAACCGCGGGAGCGGGCGGCGGAAGCACGTTATTGCTGTCTTTGGCAATCAAACTTGGTATGAAAAAAACTCTCTTCGCGGGCATTTACAGCCCTGAATTATACGAACAATGTAAACGCGGCACAATCAACGGCGCGACCGTCAAAAAGCATTGTGAAATATTGAGCTGGAGCGACGAACCGGCAGGCGGAGGATTTTTAATCACGATGGGAGGTATTGACGTTATCGTTACTGAAAACCGCTGCGGATTCATCTCGCCTGAAATCATCGAATCCGGCGGCGTTAAAATCGGCGAATATAATATTATTGTAGTCAAACTTGGATACTTATATCCAAAACTTGCTGAAATCGCGAAAAAAGCGATTCTTGCGTTCACGCCCGGCGACAGCTGCGTGGATATCAAACAGTTGAAATTTAAAAACATTAAAAGACCGTGTTACCCTTTTGATGTTTTTTGATGAAAATTTATAAATTTAAATATTAAATGGAGGAAAGATTATGTTCAATTTAAAAAAGGCGTTATGTTTCGCGCTGATTTTATGCTTTTTAGTTACGACGGTACTTGCGGCATGTTCCAAAAGCGAAGAACCATTAAATGTCAATACTGGGGGGGGGCAATACCTTCCCGACGACGTACTCATTGACAGCCTTGAAGCGAGACGGTTTGTTTCAGACGAGGTTCCCGCGATGAATTTCAACGGAGCGGAATTCAGGATAGTGACCCAGACGCATGAATCAGGTAATATTATTCAGGAAGAAGCTACCGGAGATACAATTAAAGACGTAATTTACGAAAGAACCGTCGCGGTTGAAGACAGGTTCAACATCAAATTTGTATTGATCCCTGACACATACTGGGAAAATAACAATTATGTAACTAAAGTCGTTATGGCGAACGAGGACGCGTTCGATTTCTTTTACGGTCAGGGCGTGTCAACTTCCGAAGTGGTTTTGAAAAAGTTGATGCTGTCGTGGGAATATATCCCATACGTTGATTTTTCCAAACCGTGGTGGTCTTCGAGTACGGTTGACGACTTGTCGGTACTCGGCAAGACCTATTTAGCGATCGGCGACTTTTCGCTCTCATCGCAAACAACGACATACTGTATGTATTACAACAAAATGCACGCGGAAAGATATATGCTTCCCGATATGTATGACGTTGTTAAAAAAGGTCAATGGACGGCCGATAAACTTCTTGAACTCACAAAAGACATTTACGAAGACCTTAACGGCGACGGCGTAAAAGATTCCGAAGACTTTTTCGGTTATTCGGGTTCTCCGCTCAGTCCTATCAACGCGTTCCTTCAGTCGTTTGACAACCCGATCATGAAGAAAGACGAAACCGGTATCCCGCAGGTAGTATTGAAAACGCCGAAAATGACGGATCTCATTGAAAAGCTCAAATATCTGCACTTTGAAAACCCGGGTTCATGGTGCGATAAAAACGATGATTATTCTAAAGGCAACAGCGGGTCGGTGCTTTTCGTCGGAAGCCGCTGCATATTCATAACCGGCGGGCTTAACTATGGTTTCCGCGCACTTGAAGAGGATTACGGAATTATCCCGTATCCGAAGTGGGACGAGATTCAGGACAGATACAAAACTATGTCGGACGGAGGCATGTCTCTGTTCGCGATACCGATAACCGCGAGTAACCTTGAGATGATCGGCGCGGTAACGGAAGTTCTGAACGCGGAGAGCTGGAAGTATCTGATGCCGGCATACTACGACATCGCGCTCAAAGTCAAGAGCGTCAGGGACGAGCAGTCGATCGAGATGATCGAGCTTATCATGGACGGGCGCGTATACGATTTCGGCTACACGTTCGATAACTGGCAGGGTATGGGGTTCGTCGTCGAATGGCTCTTGCGGAGCGAGCAGAGTTTCGAAACATGGTACGCGGCGAACGAAACTAAAGCTCTGACGCATTATACTAAGATGGTCAATGTGTTCTTGGGGATAGAGGATTAGGGAACGGAATCCCCCTTGTCAAACGCCAACAAGTTGGCGATGTGACATCCCCCCTTTAGCAAGGGGGGCAAGAAAGAGAAAGAAACGGAAATCGCAACCTCCTTGCCTCCATTGCCAAAGGGGGGTGCCCGAAGGGCGGGGGGATTCTACAAAGGAGTATGATAAAATGAAAACCTTAACAACAAGAGAAAGATTCATCCGCACATTAACAGGTCAGGAAGTAGACCGCGTGCCGTTCATGAAAGTATTCGGCGGCGACGCCGCGGTTATTCCGCCCTGGCTGGAAAAATATCCGAGCCTGCCGCGAATCATCGACGAACTGTTGAAATTCGAGGGCGGCTACAGAGGCTGGAGGATCACGCCCGTAAACTTTAATCTGTGCGGTCCGGTCACTTACGAAGTTATCGCCGAAACCGACAATGACCGAACCGTGAAAAGCAGTATCGGGCAAGTAACCATACAAAATAAAAGCGGCAATTTTCACTCCCACCACGTCGAATACCCTGTCAAAACCCCAAACGATTGGGACAGGATAAAATCGACGTATCTCGACCCATACGACCCTGCGCGTTTCCCCAAAGACTGGGAATTATACGCGCTGTTATACAAAGACCGCGAGTTCCCGCTGCAGCTTACGCACGGCGGCGTTTACGGGTTCGCCCGCAACATGATGGGCGACGAGAACCTGTGCTACGCCATCTACGACGAGCCGGAACTGGTGCGCGACATTATGGACACGTACACCGATATGTGTTTAAAACTCTGGGAAATCATGTGCCGCGACGTGCAGTTCGATTTAGTCGAATTCTGGGAGGATATGGCGAGCAAGACGGGCTCGATCATTTCGCCGGATTCGTTCAACGAGTTCATGGCTCCGAATTACAGAAAAGTCTGTGATTTCGCCGCCGCGCATAAAATCCCGATCCTGCTCGTAGACAGCGACGGCTACACCGACGAACTCGCGCACCTGATGGCGGCTAACGGCGTCAACTCGCTTTATCCGTTTGAAGTCGGCGCGGGCTGCGATACGTTGAAAGTCTTGCGCGAACTCCCGACTATGAGCGCGATAGGCTGTCTTGAGAAGAACGCCTGCGCATTAGGCAAGGACGCAATCGACGAGCAAATGGAAATCGCGCGCAAGCTCATCAAAAATGGGCGCTGCATACCCGGCACCGACCATTTCGTAATGTACGACGCGTCGTTTGAGAACTACAAATATTTCATGAATTCACTGCGCGAAGTTATTTTAACTACAAAACCGGGAGGATAATAAAATGATAACATTTGAAAACAAATATTTGCGCTATTCTTTTGAAGAAAACGGCAATATAACGGAATTTACCATCGGCGGCAAGAATCTTTCAACGAGCGGAAATTTCGCCGCGCTTTACAAAGAGAAAGGTTCCGCGGCGTTGACTCCGACAATTTTACTCAACAATAATATCTTAACCGTCAGTTTCGGCGACATTTCGTTTGAGATTGAAGTCACGGTTTATGATGAGTACATCACCTATAAAGTTATTTCCGCGTCCGAAAACGTTTACAAATTCGTGTACGGCGCGGTCAACATCTCCGGCGGCGGCACGATGCTCGCGCTGAATAATTTCACCGAAACGCTCGGTTTTCCCGGTAAAACGAAACTCATCGGCGCTATGTGTTTCGGCAGAACGGGTATCGTCGGTTCGCAGGCGGCTTTGATAGCCGTTCCGCAGGAACGTTTGATCCCTCTTATGAAGGAGATATTAGAACCTATCGAAATCGGCACGATGACCGTTTCCAGAGCGGGCGGTCCTTGGGCGGGCAGCGTCGAGGGCGCGAACGGCACGTACATCATTTCCGGCGAGTGTCCGGCTCCCGAGAAAGTGGACGCGCTTCTGGAGTATTACCGTTCGCTGAAGATAACGCAGGTGGATTTCCATCAGGGCGGGATGTTCAGGCAGGGGGATTTCCACTTCCATTTCCCCGGCGGGATAACGGAGTTCAGGAAGTTTTCCGACAAGCTCAAAGAGTACGGAATGATGTCGGGCTTGCACACATACGCACAGTTTATCGACCCGATGTCGAAATACGTCACGCCCGTTCCGTATAAAGAATTGGACGCGATAAAAGTTTACACGCTCGCCGAAGATATATCCACTACGGCGGATATAATAAAAGTATTGGAAGATACATCAAGTTTAAACACGATAACCGGCTTCTTCGTCAGGAATAGTTTATACATTCAAATCGGCGACGAAATGATAGTTTTCAGAAACGTTGACGCGGAAGGATTCAAGAACGTCGAGCGCGGCGCGCTTGGAACGAAAGTCACGGCGCATAAAAAAGGCGCGCAAGTCAAACATATGGCGCACATGTTCTGCCTGTTCGTGCCGAAGATGGATTCGGAGCTGTTTCTTGAGATCGCCCGCAACACCGCGCAGGCTTATAATGAGGGCGGGTTCGACATGATCTATCTCGACGCGCTGGACGGCACGCCGAGCATGATAGACGATTATGAGTTCACGTGGTATTATTCCGCGAAGTTCGTAGCGGAGATTTTGAAGTACACACAAGAAAAGCCGCCGATTCTCGAATACAGCATGATGACGCCGAGCCTTTGGTACGGGCGCACGAGAATGGGCGCGTTAGACACGCCGTTCACGGGCTATAAGCAGTTCATTAAAGGGCATATTCACTACAACCAAAATATGGCGGAAGCGATGTATCTGTCCGGTCAGCTCGGATGGATTTCCGTTTATCCGACTACGCTTTGCCCGCTTGATTTGCTGACAGGTTATTCGACCAGATTTTTCTTCGAGGACGACGTTGATTACCTCGGCGCGAAATCGATAGCGTACAACACGGGTATGTCTTACATCGTCGTGGCGGCGCAGGATCAGGACAAGTGGCCGGCGCTGACTAAGAATACTGAGTTGATAGGCACGTATGACAAGTTAAGGCTTGAGAATTATTTCGCCCCGCACATAATTGAGCAATTGAAGGATTTGGACGCGGATTTCAAATTGATCGGCAATGAGTTCTACCGTATGTTCTATCCGACAAAGAAGTTGTTCAGCCCGGGCGACGATACGTTCGTCATTGACAATCCGGTGTGCGAACAGGATGCGGGTTTGCGGATTGAAAGTTTGTATTCGCTGTCGAATGAGGAAGAAGTTACGTTGCTTGAATTAGATGAGAATGAAGTCATTACGGAAGTCAAGAAGGATTTAGCGGTCACAGGTGTTCCGCTGGGAATGGGCGTTTGGATTTACGGCAACAACGAGGGGTCGTATGTTTCAATCAAACTCAAGAGCCAGCCGCATATCGCGCACGGGATTCTTGAAAGATTGATTAAAGTCGATTTCAACGGCTGGAAGTATTTCGAGCTCGTTGAAACCGATAACGGCGAGATTCCCGAAGCGCGCGAAGGCAAAGTCAGCTGCGATTACTCGGAGTTCAGGGAGTTCCCGCCGAATTTGAACTCGCTCGTGTATATTCACGTCAGGGTTATCGGTAAAAACGACGGTATCAAGATGCGCGACATTAAGGCGGTTTCAACAAAGGAGAACGTGATCGTGAATCCGTCGCTCGGCGGGATTTCGTTCAAAGCTGCCATCAAGAGCGGGGAGTATTTGGATTACAGAGCCGGCGAAACTACGGCGAATGTTTACGATAAGTTCGGTAACGTCGTTGAGGTCGCTGATGTAAGCGGATATTTGAATTTGAAAACGGGCGCGAATACGACGAAGTTTAAGAGTGAAACGGAAGGCGCGAGAGTTAAACTGACGGCGATTATTAAGGGAGAGAAGATAAAATAAAACAGGGACACGATACCACGTGTCCCTTCTTCATATAAATTTTATACCCTAATTGGAATTATCCATCATTCCGAAACCGTCAACGTTCGCCTTCTGCATCGCTCCGAAAATCCGGTGTTTCAACCCTTTGTTTTCGCGCTCCAATTTATCGAGCATCACTTTCATATTTTCACGTTCCGTGTTCTCGTCTTCGGGGCACGGATTCTTTATCAACGGAAGCGGCGGATTGCGGTTTATAAAATAACGTATTTCTTTTTCGCGCACATAAATAAGCGGCCTTATCATAGTTATATTCTTGCGGCTCAAATATGTTACGGGCGAAAACGCGCCGATCCTGCCTTCGTTGAACAAATTCAGCATAAAAGTTTCGACGGCGTCGTCGAAATGGTGCCCGAGCGCGATTTTGTTACAGTTCATGGCGACAACCGCGTCGTGAAGTATGCCGCGCCTCATCCGCGAACATAACGAACACGGGTTAGATTCTTTGCGCGTTTCAAAAATTAGTTTTGCGAGTTGGGTGGGGATTATTTTGTATTCGATTTCAAGTTCGGCGCAGAATTTTATCAGCGGCTCAAAATCGATTCCGAATCCCATGTCAACCGTTACGGCGCAGAGTTCGTATCGTTTCGGATAGAACAAACGCATGTTGTAAAGCATACACAGCAGCGCGATCGAATCTTTTCCGCCCGACAACCCGACCGCTATGCGGTCGCCTTCGGCTATCATGCCGTAATCCTCAACCGCTTTGCGTCCGTGGCTTAAAATACGACGGATATTATTAAATTGAATCACTTTTTTACTTCACATCCTAATCAGACTATCCAAACCGTTTTTTAACTCTATAATAAATCTGTCGATTTCCTCGATTGTATTAAACGCGCTCAAACTGATCCGCAGCGAACAATCCGCTTCCATTTCATTTAATCCAAACGCTAAAAGAACATGGCTCCGTTTGTTTTTCGAACACGCTGAACCGCTCGATACATAAATTCCTTTGCCGGAAAGATAATGCAGCATGGTTTCGCTTTTGATCCGCGGCAGTGTGATGCTGATGATGTGCGGGGCGTATTCGCCATGCGGAATATTTACTTTTACAGGCAAATTTTCAATCAAATGATCTCTTAAATTTATATCCGCCTTATATTTCACAGCTTCGCCGAAACCCGCGATCCCCGCCGTGTTTTCCGTTCCCGACCGGAATCCACGCTCCTGGCCGCCTCCGTATATGATCGACACCAACCGTTTCGATGTTATCACCTGTTCTTTGCAGAACAACGCTCCGATTCCTTTCGGACCGTGTATCTTATGCGCGCTCAATGTTATAAGATCGGCGTTAATTCCGCAAACCCTCCCAAAACCCTGCACCGCGTCGCAATGCGTGACGGCTGCGGGGTTGATCCTTTTGACAGCGTCGAAGATGGTTTTCACGTCGTAAACCGCGCCGGTTTCGTTGTTGACAAGCATGACCGAAACGAGCATGGTATCTTCGTTGACGGCGTTCTTCACTTCTTCAATGTCGATAACGCCGTGTTTCGTCGAGAGAAACACGACTTCAACGTCATCCAATACTTTAACCGCTTCAAGAATCGACGGATGCTCGCTGTCGGTGGTGACGATGCGTTTGACTTTGCGGTTCTTGGCGCGGATAGTTCCGGACACGGCAAGATTGTTCGCTTCGGTTCCGCTGCCGCAGAAGATTATCCGCCCCTGCATTTTCAACGCTTTTAATATGTTACGCCGCGCTTCGGTGATAACGTTCTCCGCCTCAAATCCGGCGGCGTGCAATGACGAAGGGTTGCCGTGGATGTTTTCGTAAACGTGCGTCATAACGTCAATGACTTCGCGGCGTATCGGCGCGGACGCGCTGTTGTCAAGATATATTTTATTCATTATTTAAATGTGAACCTGTTGATAATTTTCGCGACATCCTCGAGATTCTTCTCATAATTCTCCGGAACGGCGGTATAGGTCATTATATACACGGTACCCCCATGCAAACGCACTACCTGCATGAATTTGTATGCGGTACCTGTCAAGGTAGCGCTGTACTCATAACAATTCGCTTCGTAACCGTTCAGAAGTATCTTATTGACGGTCTCGTATTCAATATCGAGGAAAATTGTTTCGAGATCTTTTTTGTACCCTTCCCAGAATTCGTCGGGCGTCATTTGCTCTTTAGTTTCAAACGCGATGACATTAATACTCGAACGGTCGCTTTCGCTCACGTACGCGCCCATGTAACCGGTTGAATCGTCGCTTGTGACGATCCAATCGTCCGGAACATAAAGGTTATACGTAACGAAATTGTTCGAAATCAACTTCATTCCGGCAAGCGTTGCGTCAACTTTCGCGCACGAAACCAATACCAGCAATAATATTATCATAATAAATTTTCTCATGTTTTTACCCCATGTTTTTTATAGATTATAAAATTTTAATAAAATTATACAATTAATATATTAATTATTCATGCAATCTTTTATAAGATTAACAAATAGTTTACAAATCGAAGTGCGATATTCAACATTATTTATTGACAAATTATTAACTGTAAGATATAATAACTAACGACGAAAATATTTCGTAAAGGATTTTTTTAAATGAAATTATTAAATAGCAAATTTATATTTATATTTTTATGTTTAATATTGCTGTACAGCTGTAATAAACAAAGCGCTCTGCCGCCTGATATAGAGACTACGGTCGCAGTTAAACCGATAGATTCGGACAGCACTACCTTAATTGAAACCGCTCCGCCGGAAACTGAAACCACAACGCCGCCTGAGACGACTACAACCAAATCTCCCGAAACTACAACTACCACCGCTGAAACTACAACCAAACCGCCCGAAACAACCACTACTACAGCTCCCGTTACCACCACTAAACCTCCGGTGACTACTACAACGTCTCCTCCCGTTACGACAACTTTATCGCCGTCAACAACGATCCCGCTGGCTGCGCCAGTTAAACCTAAAATAGATGAAGACGCAATTTTCAAAGGGGCGGCTGTCACAGGACTGAAAATGCCTTCCGCCGACGGTAAATCCCTTGCCTCAAGGGGCGTAGGTATCATTGATTACTCGAACGCTTCCGAAGGTTATGTTATGGTTAAATACGACGGAAAAACTTCAAACCTGCTCAATGTCCGCGTCTCGTTCGGCAATGAAATTTTAAACGATTATACGGGGATACTGCCCGGTGAATACGCGACGCTGCCTTTATCCGTCGGAAACGGTTCCTACAAGATTACTTTGATGGAAATTGTAAACGGTAAAGGTTCCGGAATCGTTGACGTTACGGTTGACGTTAAATTAACTAATGATATTAACGGCTTCACTTATCCGAACTTTTACGCTAATTATAACAAAGATTCCAAAGCCGTTAAAATAGCCGCGTATCTCGTAAAGGATATAAAAGACGAACTCAAAAAAATTGAGGCTATTTATAATTATGTCATAACAACGTATTCATATGATTACGATTACGCGAAAAAAGTTATAAATAAGGAAGTTTCGTATCATGTTCCGGACCTCGAAAATATCGTAAAAAATAAAAAAGGCATTTGTTTCGATTACGCCGCGCTTATGGTGTCCATGCTCCGGAGCGTCGGCATACCGGCAAAGCATATTCACGGATATGCTCCTGACGGGAAAGGCACTGAAGTATATCACGCGTGGATCAATACTTATACAAAAGAAACCGGCTGGATCAACGGCATTATTCAATTTGACGGCAAAAATTGGAAACTGATGGATCCTACATACGTTTCTACAACAAACTCAAGCGACGCCGGTTATAAGCTTATCGGAGACGGCTCGAAATATAGGAATATGAAATATTTTTAATTAAAAATCACGGAACGGAGAAAATATATGAGTACAATTAAAAATCAACTTAAAAAAATACCCGCGCAGCAAATGAGCGCCATTTTCATGGAACTGGGTCTTATCATGCAGGCGGGAATAACTATAGCTGACGGACTTTCCATGCTTGCGGAAGACGAGTCCGATAAAAATTTCAAGAAAATCCTCACTTCGCTTTACGACGAAACCGTAGTAGGCATGCCGCTTTCGGAAGCTCTGGCAAACGTTAAGGATTTTCCCGGTATATTCCCTAAATACGCGGTCGATATGATCGCCGTCGGCGAAGGGACGGGACGTTTGGAGCAGGTATTTTTCACGCTGTCGGATTACTATTACCAGCGCGACCAGCTCGCAAAAACCATCCGCGGGGCTATATTGTATCCCGCCATGCTTCTGGGCATGATCGTACTTATCGTTTTGATTCTCATCACTCAGGTGCTGCCGATTTTCAACACGGTTTACAATCAAATGGGCGCGCAGATGTCCTCGATTGCGAGCGCGCTTATGAATTTCGGGACGTTTATTACGGAAAATATGGCGATTGTAATAATTATGGCGATTGTTTTATTGGCGGGGATTTTCGTCGCCGGCAGGCTGCTTTTCAGCCGCAGCGGGCTTATGCGCAATATTTCCGTTTCGCGTTTCGCGGCAAGCCTTTCGATGTCGCTCGCAAGCGGGCTCGGCGTTGACGAATCGTTCGAAATGGCGCAGAAGATAATAGGCGACAGCGTGTTGACTCCGCAGGTCGAACAATGCAAAAAATTTATCGCGGACGGCGAATCTTTCTCAAACGCGCTTTCCAAATCAAAAATTTTCCCTGTGCTGTATACAAGTATGCTGTCATCGGGATTTAAAACGGGTTCGGCCGATACTATCATGAACGAGATCGTCCGCCGTATCGACGAATCCGTAAACGACGAAATCGACGAGCTCGTCGCTTCCGTTGAACCGACGCTTGTTATAATCATGAGCGTGCTGATCGGATTTATACTGCTGTCCGTAATGCTGCCGCTTATGAATATAATGACCGTTATCGGGGGATAGATTCACATGAAAAACAACGTCCGCCATAAAAGGGTCATCACGGTCGAAACTGTCGTATCGATAATTATTTTCGCAGTTATACTTATATTATTCATCGGCGGTTTAAGCGACGCGGCCGGTAACAGCGTCGCGGAAGGCGCGCGGATCGCGAAAATTTCGCTTATGAGGGCCGCCGCAAGCTGTTACGCGTTTGAGGGCGCTTATCCGTCGGATTATCAGTATTTGGTTGATAATTACGGAATCAACGTCGACACGGACAAATATATCGTCCATTACGAAGCCATATCGTCCAACCTTATGCCGAACATTAAAATACTTATTAAATAAAATAAACTAAAAGGTAGCACTATATGAATAATTCCTCTCACAAAAAAATAAAACCCCGGTCTTTTGATGTTATTTTTACACTGCTTTTGTTTTGCCTGTTCACTTTTACCGTTATGACGACCCTTATTTCGGGCGTAAGCGTGTATAAAAACACCGAAGAGCTAATGCTCAGCCGCTATGAGGAACGGACCGCGCTCGCTTATATTATCACAAAAGTGCATAACTACGATATACAAGGCAATATCACAGTTAAAAAATTCGGCGACACCGATGCGCTTATATTCACTGAAACTATCGGCGGTATCGATTATCTTACATATATCTACTGTCATGAAGGCTGGCTGCGCGAACTGTTTATAGACGAGTTTGCGGAATTTGAAGCGCATATGGGCGAGAATATCGTCGAAGCGGAAAAACTTAACTTTACTATGAAAACATCCGATTTGGTGTATATAAGATACGAATCCGACGGCGGAAAAGTCTGCGAAACGCACGTTAACATACGGAGCGGGAGGTAAGTAAAACAACATGAAACATAAATACGCGTCAAAATCCGCGCTGTTTTTGATGGAACTGCTCATAGCGATACTGGTATTCTCGTTTACGACGGCGATCTGTATGCGCATATTCGTCCACGCCAAACTGACGGCGGATTACGCCGGAAATCTGAGCATAGCGGTAACAGCGGCGCAGAACGCCGCGGAATGTTACAAAGCGAGCGGCGGTAATTTAATACGCGCAGCCGAAATTCTCGGCGTTGAAACGCTGAACGATAAAATCGAATACGCGCTTGAGCACGAAATGACGCTGGAGCTGACCGAGTCGGGAAGAAGCGGACTCTACACTTCCTGCGAGATTGCCGTTTACTTGTTTAACGGGGACGAGATATACAGGATCGAAGTCGGCGCTATAAACGAAAAAGGGGTGAGATAATGGTAGATTACAGAAATATCAACTTCACACAGGAACGCAAATCATACAAACGCTCGCACGGAGTTAACGCCGGAAGCGTTTCGGTCATTATGATCTTCACCGTTTTATGTCTCGCCGTGTTCGCGATCCTGACAATGGTTTCCGCCAATGCGGAATTGCGGCTGGCGCAGAAATATTCAAATTCCGTAACTAAATATTACGCCGCCGACAACATCGTTTCGCAATTCGTAGCGGAAATCAAAAACGCCCCTTCTCTATCCGTTGCTGAATCCATAGCGCGTAAATACGGGGCCTCAACCAATTTTTACGACGATGGATTATACATTACCTACGTTGCAGAAGCCGACGAGAGATCAAGGATAACAGTCGAAATGACCGTAACGGAAACGGGCGACACGATCACAGCTTATTATCAATTCACCGAGAGCGGTTTTGTTATGGAATTCAGTTTCGGCATATGGATGGGGGAGTGATTTTATGATGGATTTGAAAACATTGTTAAAAGCCGCCGTAGATAATTCGGCGTCTGATATATTTATCGTGTCCGGTATACCGCTGTCGATGCGCGTCAACGGCGTTATAAACATCGTAGATGGCGACAACGAAAAGGTAATGCCGCCGATCGCGCGTGCGATCATTGATGAAATATACGAGCTTGCCAAACGCGACATTCAAAATCTGATTGATAAAGGCGACGATGATTTTTCTATAACTATTCCGGGGCTGTCGCGGTTCAGAGTCTGCGCGTACAAACAGCGCAATTCGCTTGCCGCCGTCATCCGCATCGTCAAATTTGACATTCCCGATTACAAATCTATAGGCGTGCCTGAGGAAGTCATGAACATCGTCCGCGTGAAGCAGAAAGGGCTTATTTTAATCACCGGTCCGGCGGGCGGCGGGAAATCGACGACTCTCGCCTGTATGATCAATGAAATAAACAGACTTCAAAAGGGACATATTATCACGGTTGAAGATCCTATAGAATTTATTTTCCGCAATGACGGATGTATTTTCAGCCAGCGTGAACTTGCCAGCGATACGGACGATTATATCACTGCGCTGCGCGCGAGCCTGCGCCAGGCGCCGGACGTTATTTATATCGGCGAAATGCGCGATTTTGAAGCGATCAAAGCCGTTCTGACCGCCGCGGAGACGGGGCATACTATCATTTCCACTTTGCACACGGTCGGCGCGGTCAACACCATCGACCGCATTATAGACGTGTTCCCGCCGCAGCAGCAGCAGCAGGTACGTATGCAGCTTTCGAATCTGTTGCGTTCGGTGGTATCGCAGCAGCTTCTCCCCACAGTTGACGGAAAACTTGTTCCGGCTTTTGAAATTATGAATCTCAACAGCGCTATCTCGAACCTTATCCGCGAATCTAAAATCCATCAGATCGACACCGTTATCCAGACGTCTACAGCAGAGGGAATGATCGCCATGGATAACTATATTTTGAAGTTGCTCAAAGAAGAGAAAATCTCGAGAGAAAGCGCTTTGAAATATTCAACAAACCGCGACTTGCTTGAGAAACGTCTGGCAAGGTAGTAAAACCGTTTATAAACTTCTCTTGACAGAACGCCTGTTTCATGATATAATAAATATATCAGAACAAATGTTTATATCGGGAAAGGCAAGGGAAAGATTATAAAATTATTGACAAATACCAAAAATATGGTATAATTGTGTTATAAAAAATTAAAGGAGGCACAGTTTATCATGAGCCGTATGGTTAAAATCGCGACAACATCACTATTAATTGACGATAAATCAAAAACCTTCGGCGTAGACATTGACAGAGCTGCCGAACTCGCCGAAGCCGCAGGTAAGGAAAACGCCGACATCGTTGTCCTGCCTGAATTGTTCGACGTTTACAGCATCGGTCGCCACGATTGGCTGACGCACAGCGGCGAAATCATTCCCGGCGACGGCAGGTTGCAGACGCGATTTGCGGCAATCGCGAAAAAATACAACATGTACGTAGTCATCAACATCCTTGAAATAAACGGCGAGAAATTACATAATACTGCCGTTTTATTCAACAGGGACGGCAGTTATAACGGCAAATACCGCAAGACACACCTCGCTCCGGGCGAAGAGGACTACATCACCGCAAGCAACGAATATCCCGTGTTCGAAACGGACTTCGGCAAGGTCGCGATGACAATCTGCATGGATATACACTTCCCAGAACTGTTCCGCATACTGGCGTTGCAGGGCGCGGACATAATCCTTCACCCCACTATGTGGCTTGACTATACCGGCGCGTACTGCGACGTTTGCGCGTGCGCAAGAGCGATCGATAACGGCATTTATATGGTTACGAGCCATTACGTGAACGTGCCGTTCCTTGCGGGCAGGGCAATGGGTCACGCTGTCGTCATTGATCCCATGGGGCGGGTTCTCGCCGATACCGGACACAGACCGGGCATAACGACAGCAACCGTTGACTTGGACGAATCGTACGAGTTTTGGGCGGGAGGCGGCACGGAATTGAAAAAACGCTATCCGACGCTCAAAGACTGCTATTTTAAGATCCGCAAACCGGAAACGTATGGGATATTAACGCGACCGGATGAAGAGAATGATTGGAAGATAGAGAACCCGACGCTGTATCAGCCTTAGGAATCCCCCCTGTCGCCTGCGGGCGACATCCCCCCTTTAACAAGGGAGGGAAAGATAAAACGTTCCTTCCTGCCCACCCTTGCTAAAGGGGGGCTGCCGCCGCAGCGGCGGGGGGATTTATAGGAGGAATATAAACTTATGAACACCAACACACCAACCGACCGCGCGCGTTACGGTTATAACGCGTTCAAAAACCTTACGGGCACATTGCCCAACCCATTCCCGCGGATCATGGGACCCAACGCCGGCAAGTACGTGCAGGAGGTCGTCGATTCCGGTCTCACCAGCAACATCACCGCGCGGTTCGAGAGCGAATTCGCGCAGGCGCTCGGCGTGAAGTACGTCGTTTCCGCGCCGGGCTGCTCGAACGCTATCCTCTCGCTCGCCGAAGCGTTGAACTTCAACCGCGGCGACGAAATCATCGTCAGCCCGATCACAGACTACGGCACTATCATGGGGATTGTCAAATGCGGCTACGTGCCCGTTTTCGCCGACACCGAGAAGGATAGCTGCCTCATCTCGTGTCAATCCATTACGGAAAGAATCACGCCTAAAACCAAAGCCATCCTCTGCGTCCACAAGATGGGCCTTATGTGCGACATGGACAGCATTACCGCATTAGGGTTGCCCGTCATTGAGGACGCCTGCCAAGCCGTTTTCAGTACATACAAAGACCGCAAAGCCGGAAGTATCGGTTACGCCGGCGCGTTCTCGTTCGACAGCGAGAAGACGATGGGCTCCGACATCGGCGGCTGTTTCGTCACAAACGACGAGAATCTCTACAACTACGCGCTGTATTTCACGCAGAGCCGCGGCGCGGAGAATAAACCCGGCTACGGGCGTTTGCACGTTGTTCCCGGAAGCGCGATGAGGATGCCGTCCTGTACCGCAGCTATCAATCTCGCGCAGCTTGAGATCCTGCCGGAGAACGTCGCGACACGCGACAAGATGATCCGCTGCATATACGAAATGCTCGCGACAATTGACGGTATAACCGTCGAAGCGCCGAAGGATTATCAGGAAGTCTTTTCATGCTGGATGGCTGGGTTCAGGGTTGATTTACAAAAATTCAACTGCACGCTCGAACAATTCGCCGACGCCTGCGTTCAAAAGGGCTTCACGGGTCTGGGCACGGGGTATTACTATCTGCTCCCCGAAGCCTGCACGTTCCTGCACGGTTTATTCGGATATGACTACAATATTTCCCAATATCCGAACGCGGTCGATTACTTGTCCAACTTCCTGCGCTGGTCGACTTTCTGCGAGAAGTACACCGAAAAAGATTGCGAACTCGTGTATTCGATCGTGAGCGGCGTTGCGGAGGAATTCAGGAAATGATTTTAGATACGACGAAATGGAAATATAATAAGACGTGGGTGTATTCCATAACATACGACGAGGCATTGTCTGAACTTCATCGCTTTGTCATCCCCCACCACGAACACTTCGGCATACCCGGGCATCTTGAAGCCGTCGTGGGTCACATGGGCGTGGAACGCCAGATCGGCGCGAGCTCTTACAATGGGTTCCATCATATGTCGCCCGCCGAAATGCGCGAGATGATCGCCGCCGGATGGGGCGTTGGAAACCATTCGTGGAGCCATTTCAACGTCGCCGACGACCCGGAATTGGAACTTTTAAAAGCCCGCGAAGTCTTGGAAGACGCGATAGGACGCGCCGTAACCGTTTATTGCGCGCCGGGTTCGAACGCGAATCTAACGCCGTTCATCATCGATAAGGCGAAGGAGTACGGATACCTTGCAGGTATGGGCATTTACGACAGGCTGAACTTTCCCGACAGCGAGGATTTGTTCTTCCTGAACCGCCCGCCATTGCATGAAACTTTCAGCGACCTGTTCGAGAGCATCTTCGACCCGTTCAGGCGGATTCAACAAGCGAAGAAAAATAACGGCTGGATCATAGACTACCTGCACTGCCCGCTTGAAACGGCGGTGCATGATTATAAAGACTGCTCGGCGGCGCACCATTACGAGCGGTTGGAGACCGTGACGACCGAAGGCAAGTACGACTGCTGGTTCGCGAATCCCGACGACGTTGTGGATTACAGGTATATGCGGCGGTATGCGAAGTTGCAAGAGACAGACGCAAACACGTTCAAGATAAATCTGGAAGGATTGCCCAAGCAAGTCATGAACCGTGAACTCACTTTCACCGTGCAATCACCTCACCCGGTAACAGTTACGTTAAACGGCAACGCCGTTTCGACGTGGCAGTTGGAAAACGGCGTGTGGGCGTTTAATGCTAAGGTTGAGGATGGGGATGTGGTTAGGGGATTTTATTAAGGAGGAAAACAAAATGAAAAAATTTATTGCGTTACTTTTACCTGTCATTATGATATTGTCATTTGTCGCGTGCGGCGACCCATCAAAACCCGCGTCCGGCGAAACGACATTGCCGGTCCAGTCAGACATTGCTGAAACAACGCCGCAAGGTCCGCCGACATTTGAAATGTCCGACTACAAAGGGCGCACGTTTAAAATTGCGTGGCCTATACTGACGCTCAATCAGGATTATTATCTCATACACGAGGAAACCGGCGACCAGCTTAACGACGCAGTTTATAACCGTCTGATGAAAATTGAGGAACAACTCAATATTAAATTCGCGCACCGCGACACAGGGGAACTGGAAAACTGTAACCATGTTTTACCGCTTCTTCAAAGGCTTGTCGGCGCCGGAGACGCTGAATTTGATATGGTGCTTTCTCATACCGCCGTCGATCTCGGTCCTATCATCTACGATAATCTCGTATTGGATTGGAATAATGTAAATTATATCGACCCTACGAAAGAATATTGGAATCACGAAATAAACCGGACGATGAGCGTCATGGGAAAACAGCCGTATATATCAAATTCCTGGAATATCGCGGAATTTATCGCGATACTGTTCAATAAAAAAATGATAACGGATTATCAGCTTGACGATCCTTTCGGTCTTGTTCATAACAACAAATGGACGATCGACAAAATGACTGAAATGGCAAAAATAGTTGTTTCAGACATCAACGGAGACGGCGTTTTCACTGACGCAGACCAATACGGTTTCGGAACTTCATTGGACTGGCATATGAAAGCGTTCCTTGTGGGATTCAATCAGCAGGTCGTAGCTAAAAATTCCGAAGGGCTGATGGAATATGTCGTGATGAATGAACGCATGATAACGATCGCCGAAAAGATGTACAAACTTCTGTACGAAGACAACACCTCGCTGACATGGGTTTATGGTACGTATCAGGGAGGGATAATAGTTCCGATGTTCGACGAAGGGCGTATGCTGTTCCTCAACCAATGGATGGCACATTCCGAGAAATACCGTCAGGCAGACGTGGAATACGGAATACTCCCGCACCCGAAGCTCGACGAAAATCAGGAAAAGTTCCGCGCTTATAACAGCGCTTGTTATAACGTTATTCCGAACGTAGCAGGTATAGATACCGACCTTGTGGGAAAAGTCCTTGAACTGCTGGGATATTGGGGTTATTATTCCGTTGTTCCGACATATAAGGAAGTCCTGCTCACGGAGAAAGTTTCACGTGACAACGAATCCGCGGAAATGCTTGATATTATCTTCAGCAACGTAGTAGTTGATTTAGCGAACGCGTTCGGTTACATGGAGATACTGTACGCGCTGATGAACGCAAAGAGTGTGGATGTAGTGTCATGGTACGATAAGAATATGCCCGCGCATGAGAAAACGCTTGAGAAGAGCAACGAAGCCTTCGCGGCTTTCGGAAAGTAAAACAATCCGTTTACGCATAACGCATGTACGACACGGAATCCCCTCTACCGTTTGGCGGGGGGATTCTTTTTAATATGTAAAAAAAATAAATTCTATTGATTTTAGACACAATATGTGGTATAATAATCATATTAAAGAGCGGATAGGGGACAAACAATGTTACATTACAGTACAGGCGTAAACGCCCATAAATCTTCGTTATATCAAATAGAAAATTTGCCGATCAGAATTGCCGGAGTCGTCAGGGAATCGATTGTAGACGGACCTGATCTGCGGTTCGTTGTGTTCGTGCAGGGTTGCCCGCACGATTGTCCGGGCTGCCATAATCCGGAAACTCATGATCCGGACGGCGGGCAATTAACTTCCACCGCCATCATTTGGCGTGAAATCAATAAGAATCCGCTCGTGCAGGGGATCACGTTCAGCGGCGGCGAACCGTTCATGTGGGGACATGAACTCGCAGTCATCGGCAGGGCGGCCGCTGAGAAGAAGTTGAACATCATGACCTACACGGGTTACACATATGAGCAATTATTAATAATGGCGAAAACAGACAATTCCGTGCATGAACTGCTGTGCGTAACGAACTATTTGAAGGACGGTCCGTATGTTGAGGAGAAGCGCGATTTATCGCTGCAATTCAGGGGAAGCTCGAACCAGCGTATCTTTGACGTCACGTGCTATCCGAACAACACCGCCGCGAAGGAATTGAAAACGCTATGAATAACGACAATCTAACACCCGAACAAAAAGAACAGGCGTTACAGGAGTTTAACGCCAAGAAAGAGAAACAATTCGAAATAGGTAAAGTAATCATTATTTGCGTGGTGATTTCGGACATTTTGATGTCGGCTTTATCTGCAATTGTTAATTTGAACATTGGGATATTGATTATGTCAATCGTGTTTTCTGTCATGCTCTTCACGGGCAATCCTGTCATAAGATATGTTTTCGCCGCGAAATCGCTTGTGAATATCGGCGTTATTTTCTACGTCCTGACTTCACCGGAAATCATCGTGCCGACATGGGGGATCGTTGTTTTGATGACGCAATTGGCGTACTGCATAGCCGCGAGCGTGCTGCTGGTCGTGAGCCAATGCGTGAGCGAATATATGTATAATAAGAAGAATGGGTAAGAACGGAATCCAAAAAAAAATTCCCCTCCTTGGAGGGGGTGGCGCAACGCGCCGGGGTGGTTTTGATGCGATAATTTGAATGTATAATTGGAAAAGGTGAACAAATGCGCAACAGTAAATCCTATTTCACGCTTCCTTTCAACCCCCATCTGCGTGAACGCGCCAGAGAACTGCGTAAAGCCGGATATTTATGCGAAGTATTATTGTGGAAGCAACTTCATAATAATAAATTCAAACAATACGATTTCGACCGTCAAAAAATTATAGGTGATTATATCGTTGATTTTTTTTGTGGGAATTGTAATGTTGTTATAGAAATCGACGGGAAGTCCCATGATAAGAAAGTTTCATATGATAAGATACGAGATTGTTATCTTGAAGGATTGGGATTAATTGTTATTCATATTCCGGCGATGGATATTTTGAATGATTTGAATAGTGTAATGTCAATGCTTCACAACCACCCCGCCCTTCGGGCACCCCTCCAAGGAGGGGAATTTGAACGGGCAGAGTAAACGAAAAATGAAATTCAATTATACAGAGGTGAATAAAATGAAAGACGAATATACCGCAGAAGATTTCGCAAAAGCTGTCAAAAATCCGTTTTTTCATTATGAGCCGCTGTTTAACGGATTATGCCAAAAAACTACAGGAAAGTGAATGATTAACACCATGTCCGACGCTTACACATCACGGGGCGCTTCCGCTACGAAAGAAGACATCCATAAAGCCATAGCACAGCTTGACAAAGGCGTGTTCAAGGGCGCGTTCTGCAAAATCATCGCCGATCCTTACGGCGACGACACCATGTGCGCGGCTATGCACGCCGACGGCGCAGGCACTAAAGCCGCCCTCGCCTATCTCAAATACAACGAGACCGGAGATTTCGGCGCGTACTTCGACATCGCACAGGACTCGACCGTCATGAACCTCGACGACCTGCTGTGCGTCGGAGCGGTGGACAACTTCATCATGTCCAACACCATCGACCGTAACGCCCACCGCATAGACGGCAACGCCATCAAGGCTATCATCGAAGGATATCAGAGTTTCTTAAACAAAATGGCTCTTTACGGGATCAACATAACGATGTCGGGCGGCGAAACCGCCGACGTAGGCGATCTGACGCAAACACTTGTTGTGAACACTACGCTGTTCGTGCGGATGAAACGATCCGACGTTATCAACTGCGACAACATCAGCGCGGGCGACGTGATTGTCGGGTTTTCTTCGTTCGGACAAGCATCTTATGAGGATAAATATAACGCAGGTATGGGTTCGAACGGTCTAACCGCCGCGCGCCATTTGTTGCTGTCGAAGTATTACGCGGACAAATATCCCGAAACGTATTCAAACACAATCGACAAGAGCAAAGTCTACTGCGGAAAATATCGTCTGGAAGATACGTTGCTCGGAACAAATATGTCCGTTGGCGACGCTATCCTCTCACCGACGCGTACTTACGCGCCGATTATAAAAGAGATTTTGTACACCAATTCCGAAAAAGTCCACGGTTTGATCCATTGCACTGGCGGCGGGCAGGTTAAATGCCGCAACTTCGGTAATGGATTGCATTACATCAAGGACAATTTGTTCGAGATTCCGCCGCTGTTCCGGGCGATTTACGAGAGCGGCGAGATAAGCGAGCGCGAGATGTACCAGACGTTCAATATGAGTCACAGGCTTGAGCTGTTCTGCGAACCGCAGTATGCGGATGGATTTATCGCAACGGCAAAGAAGTACAACGTTGAGGCGAAAGTTGTGGGCAGGGTTGAGAAGAGTGATTCGGACGTGAATACGTTGACGATTGGGAATTTTGAATATTGAGGGAAATTATATAATCGGAGGTATAAAAATGTTTGAACAAAAGATTGAAGACTTTATCATTGAATATCTCGCTGGGGACACACAAAAAAATGCTTTGGAATTCGTTAAATATTTGAGAGAGAATGAAATGCAGTTTTATAGAGATAAAAATGGTTATTGGGAAGATAAACTCTATTGGTGGATAAAATACAAAGAACAATATTTTTGTTTTATTTTAGTTAACGGCTATGAAGATGGTCATTGGGGTATTTGGTTTGAAGATGGCGGTTCAGATTGTTATGCAGATTTTCCAGTAACCGAACGGATAAAAGAGATTGCATGGGCAAATGTTGACGTGTTCAAAGGTGATTGTGGCGGTGGGCAATGTGAAGGATTGCGTAAAGTAATATTTGGAAAACTATTTGAAAGTCTATATCGTACACTAATGTTTTTCGACAATCCGAATACCGAGGCAGTTGAGTGCATGAAGAAATTAGGTAAAATAAGAAAAGCCGCTATTTTAGAGAATAAAGAATGCACAAATTAAACATTTTCTACATCTTAAAGGAGGAATAGAAGTGTTGAATCCGAGAATTTTAGTAGTCAGCAGCGCTAACATGGACGTTGCGGCCTACACATACAGAACGCCGGTTGCGGGTCAAACTGTTATCGGCGACACATACGATTTCATTCCCGGCGGTAAGGGCGCGAACGCCGCCATTACCCTGTCGCGGCTCGGCGGCGACAGCGTTTTCTGCGCCAAGCTGGGTCACGATCCGAACGGCACTGCGCTCATGAAGTTTTATGACACCAGCGGCATCGACACGCGGTTTATTTCGCTTGACCGGAATGAAAAGACGGGATTAGCGATTATAATCGTCGAGACTAACGGCAATAACCGTATCATCGTTTATCCCGGCGCGAACTTCAAACTGTCGGTCTCGAACGTCGAGGACGCGTTTACGTGCTACCCAGACGCATTGTTTCTGCATCTTGAAATACCTGTAGAAACGGTCATCGCCGCGACGCAATTCGCGAAGGATCAAGGAATCCCGATATTCATCGACGCGGGTCCGGCTACGAAAGAATTCCCGCTTGAGGAACTCGCGGTCGTTGAGGTTTTCTCGCCCAACGAGACGGAAACGCAGGTGTTCACCGGAGTCAATCCTACAACTCCGGAAATGTGCGTGAAGGCGTGCATGGCGTTAGCGAACCGAATCAAAGCAAAGTATTACGTTATCAAACTCGGCGAACGCGGCGCGTTTCTTTACGACGGCAAGTTTTATAAAATGCTCGCGCCGTATGACGTTGACGTGGTTGACACGACGGCGGCAGGCGACGCGTTCACGGCGGCGCTGACGTTGGAGTACATGCGTTCGGGCGACATCAAGCGCGCGTGCGAATACGCCAACATCGTGGGATCATTAACGGTTTCGAAAGCGGGCGCGTCGCCGTCACTGCCGACCGCCGCGGAAGTGAAACGGTTTGTGATCGAGAATGAGATAAATTTTAAGTTATGAACCCATTCTACCAAGAAGTCTACGGTATCGTAGAGCAAATCCCGCGCGGGAAAGTTATCTCCTACGGGCAGATCGCCCGTATGCTGGGACGACCGCATGCAGCCCGAGAGGTCGGACGCGCCATGCACCACTGCCCTGAACATCTCCCTTGGCAGCGGGTCGTCATGGCGGACGGTAATATCACAGCCGGCACGTTTGCGGATGAACGCAAGGAATTGCTTGAAGCAGAAGGAGTGGCGTTTCTGCCTGACGGGCGTGTGGATATGGAAGTTTGTAGGATATAAACACCCGGCGCTGCGGCGCCACCCTCTTTACGAAAGAGGACAAGGATAAGAACGAACCAATTCCCAGCCCTCTTTTGTAAAGAGGGTACCGCCCGTAGGCGGGGGGTGTTTTAGGAGAACTTATGAAAAAATCTTTTGTAATAGCAATTGCCGCGGTTTCTGGCGGTGGAAAAACCACGGTTGTGGGCGCGTTGAAGAAACGGCTTAATAATTCCGCCGTGATTTATTTTGACGATTACGGCGACGCTGTTGACCTTCCTCCCGGACGTGACATTAACGAATGGGCGGCTGACGGCGGCGACCATAATGAGTGGAATACAGAACCGATTACCACCGATATTGAAAGACTGTTACACGAACCGTATGAATATATAATTCTCGATTATCCGTTCGGTTACATGAACGATTGCGTGGGGAAGTACATCGATTTGAGTGTTTTTATAGATACGCCGCTTGATGTGGCGCTCGCGCGGCGGATTATCCGCGATTTCACAAGCCGCTCAATGGAAAGCGAATTCGGACTTGACGATGTCGGCGAAGTAAATCTTGAATCACTTGACGAGTATCTCCGCTGGTATTTGGAACATTCCCGCCCGACATACGTTTGGAGTGTTGAAATATCCAAGCCGGCGGTCGATTTAGTTGTGGACGGCACGAAACCGCCGGATGAAATTGTTGAAAAGATTTTGGAGGCATTATGATAAAAACAATTAACGCAGAAGAAAAATATTATATCTACACACCGGAGAAAGAAACCCTTCCGAAAGCGATATTGCAGGTTACAAACGATATTGAAGCGGAATTTTTAACGTCGAACGGCGTTATCGTTTGCGGAACCGAAGGTAACGATCTGCACGCGCTGTATGAAACCATGCGCAGAAAATACCGCAGTCTGCCGTATATCATGATGGGGCAAGGTATGGGGTCGTATCTCGTGCGCGATTATATTTCGGAACACGGAAAAAACATTGACGGCGCGGTTTTGGTTGATGTTAATCCTAAAAAAGATCACTCGTATAAACAAATTATCAAAAAAATTAAAAAAGGCAAATGGCTGCCTAACGTTCCGCCGAGTCTTTCGATATTCACGGACGATGAAGCGTTAAACGATACCTTCATCGAAGCCGAACTCAATGACGTTACAAATAAATCTTATAGCGAAACGAATCTTCTTGACTTTATCAATTATGTTTACGAAGGCGTTATCGCGTCGAAAATATTATGAAGAAATATTTAGGCGTTGATTTCGGCGAGGCGCGGACTGGACTTGCCGTCAGCGATTCGTTAGGACTAATGGCGCACGGTATCGGTACGGTTAAGACGGGCGGGTTCGCAAATTTGATTCAAGTCATCAAAGAGAAACTCGCGGAATATAGTATAAACAGCATCGTTGTCGGTAATCCCGTCAACATGAACGGTTCGGTTGGCGAGAAGTCGGGAGTAATTCAAATGTTAGCGGAACGGATTAAAATGGAATTGGGCGTAGAAGTTATTCTTTTTGACGAGCGTTGCACCACGATGACCGCGCATAAAATCCTCAACGAAACCGATACGCGCGGAAAAAAACGCAAAGCAGTTATTGATACGCTCGCCGCCGAAATAATTTTACAAAATTACCTTGATTCGATTTCCAAATTATGATATAATATAGTTGGAACTAAGCTGTGCAATCGCGTGATAGTTGATCGAAAGATTTTATCATGAGGAAAGTCCGGGCTTCGCAGGGCAGGATAACGGATAACGTCCGCCGAAGGCAACTTCAGGGAGAGTGCAACAGAAATAAACCGCCGTATTATTAAGATGTGGCAAGGATGGAAAGGCGAGGTAAGAGCTCACCCCGCGCTCTGGCGACTTAGCGCGGCTGTAAACCCTATCCGAAGCAACACCCACTTGGGATTTGTTTGCCCGACGTATAATCCCACGGGTGGCACGAACGCAGCGGCAACGCTGCGTCCAGATAGATGATTGCAGTCGAAAATGCTTCGCATTATCGACCTGAAAATGCTCCGCATTTTCGGAACACAGAACCCGGCTTACAGGCTTAATTCCACCAAAACTTAAACCGGTGTCAAACATAAATGGCATCGGTTATGTGTTTTAAGGAGTGAACGATATGAAAAAATTTTTATTAATTATTTTTATCTGTATTCTTTTTTCGGCGTGCAATAAAATAGATTCATTTGTTGAAACAGACGAAACCACCTCCGAGCCGCAAACAATGGAAGAAGATATACCCGTTATTGAAATCCTGCCGCCCGAAAATCGAAACGGCGCAGGGAATTTGAGTCAAAGTGGTATGGCGCATATACACGGGGACTGGATTTATTATAACAATTATATAGAAAACGGTCATCTTTATAAAATAAATATTCACAATAACGAAAAAATAAAATTAAACGAAGACAACAGTCATTATATACAAATAGTCGGTGACTGGATATATTATTGTGAAAAAAATATTTATAAAATCCGAATGGACGGAACAGAAAGAACTCAAATAAATGAAGATTCAAGCATCAGCGTAATTGTTTCCGGCGATTGGGTTTATTATATTAATACAGACGAAGATTCTTATATTTATAAAATCCGTACCGACGGTACGGAAAGAACTTTATTATTCAATGACAGAAGCGGTATCATTGATGTTATCGACGATTGGGTTTATTTTTGGTATTATTGGGATACTTTCATTTATAAAATGCGAACCGACGGTTCTGAAATGACACAAGTAAACAATGAAAGAAGCAGTGATATTGTCATTGCCGATAATTGGATTTATTATAAAATAGCGGAATCTCCGTATCTGTTATATTATAAAAATCTTTATAAAATGCGTTTGGACGGATCGGAAAAAACGC
>WREN01000003.1 GCA_009779295.1 Oscillospiraceae bacterium
GCGGAACAAATAGAACCGTAGGACTTACGGGGTTAGCTCGTTGGTACTGGGTCGGGTACGATCCTTGAGCGAGAAGCTCCCACTTCAAACGTCGTTAGACGTTAAGTGGTGAGAGCATGTCACGGGCAAATACGCCGAACGTAGGATTGAACAATTTGGACGATTCGCGCGAAGGTATCGCGAAATACCTCGCGCGCAATCCGGCGACTTGCTTCGTTGCGGAAAAAGATGGTGTTATCGTTGGTGTGATTCTCAGCGGTCACGACGGGCGCAGAGGATTTATCTATCACATGGCGGTGGCGCAATCCGAACAGCGGAAAGGAATCGGTACCGCGCTTGTAAACGCTGCGATTTCCGCTCTCGAACATGAAGGCGTAACGAGAGTTATACTCTTTGTGTTCGTGAACAATGAAGCGGGTAACGCTTTTTGGGAGAAAATGGGGTTTATTGTTAGAGACGATTTAGTTTATAGGAATAAAATAATAAAAAATAGCTGAATAATCAGTTATTTTTTATGTACACCTAACTCACGTATACTCACCGTAAATCGCGACCGCGTCCATGACATGGTACGCGGTTTTATTATCGCCCTCGCCTGCGCCCATCGTAATCAAAATATAATCGTTCCCGCCTATAACGGCATATGTGGCAAGGCACAGGCACGCTTCATTCGTAAAACCTGTCTTGCCGCCGATAATAAACCCCATATAAAAGTTATTCTGAGAAAAAGCTATGTAAGTCGTATTGCTGAACGTTATACCTTCTTCATGTATATTAGTCGGCGAAGTCGTATAGCTCATCATTCGCGTGAAAATACTCCGGAACATCTCATTCTTAATCGAATATGTCAGAATCTTTGCCATATCGGAAGCGGTCGTGTAGTGATTCTCATCGTGCAAACCTGTCACGTTGACGAAATTGGTATTATTACAACCCAATTCCTTTGCCTTCTCGTTCATCAAATCGGCGAATCTGCTCTCCGAACCCGCGACGTAATTCGCTACCGCTATTGACGCTTCCGCGCCTGACGGCAGCATTACGCCGTACAGCAAATCAATAATCTTCACTTCCTCTTTCGCTTCAAAACCGGCGGTCGCCGCGTTTTGCCGGAACAGGAAATCGATTATGTCCTGCGTTATGATTATAGTGTCGTCATATTTCGACGGATCGATCCGTTCTATCGCGATGATCGACGTCATGATTTTAGTCAGCGAAGCCGGAAAAGCGATGGTGTCAGGATTTTTTTCACAAATAGTTTCGTCTCTGGAGATATTATAAAAAACGGCGTACTTGCTGTGAATCTCATCGCCGAGTTGAATCGCCGGGACGATTACTTTAGGTTGCGTAGTGGTTTCAGATTCGCTGAATTCCGCAACGGCGGAGACTTCGCCCGGTGTTTTTTTATCCGACATATTTACGGCGCATCTTATAACAAAAAATAATATAAAAACTATGAGAAGAATGAAAAGAAACACGTACAAATCGTTATTCTTCTTTTTCTTTTTTGGTGGAACTCTTCTTGGCATTGACCGCCGGTTATTCATCTTTAGTATCTTCCCCTTTTTTAATTTTTGCGAGCGGATTCATACTCATCGCGTTTTCCATACTCGCGTCGCTGACGTGCGTATAAATCTGCGTGGTGTTCAACTGCTCGTGACCTAATATATCCTTAAGAACGCGGACGTCAACTTTACCCGTTTGATACATCAATGTCGCGGCGGTGTGGCGCAGCTTATGAACGGAATAAAATTTATTTCCCAGATCGGCCATATCAAGATACTTTTTAACCATCCATTGCACAGTTTTATTACTGATACGTTTGTGAAATTTTGACAGAAACAGCGCGTTTTTGTCTTTAATCTGAACATCATTTGCGCGGATTTGGATATAAGCAGTCAGCGCTTCCCTGCACGCTTCGTTGAGGTAGATTATCCTTTCTTTATTTCGCTTGCCCAAAATCCTCACCGAACGAAGTTCCTTGTCCAAATCGCTCAGATTTATCCCCACAAGTTCCGACAACCGTATGCCGGTATTCAAGAAAACTGTTATAATCGCGTAATCCCGTACAACCGTTTTGGAATGTTCGTCGTTTTTGATAGCGTCCAGCAAACCGATACTTTCATTAAGAGAAAGATATTTCGGAAGCGAACTCTTGATAGACGGCGATTCAATATCGGCGGCAGGATTTTCTTCCAGCAATTTCAATTTTGTTGTCAAATATTTATAAAACGATTTGATTGCCGACAATTTTCTCGCCCTTGTCCGCGAGATGTTCAACCGTTCCGTTGCGGCGTAGTTAAAAAATTCATAAATTTCCTCACGCGTAACGCTTACGATAAAATCGTTATCGATCCCGCTTATATCGATACCGTTGAAAACTTCTTCGTCCTTCAAATCAATCTTCTCGCGGCTGGCTTTTATAAATTTAAAAAACAACGCCAAATCGATCTGATACTGATCAAGGGTCATTTCCGAACGTCCCCGGATCACCCGTTGATAATTCAAATAATTGTTTATTAATTGAGGCGCTTCTTGCAAAAAGCATCACTCCTTCGTTATTTCTATGATAATGGCAATTTATTGACAACGTCAATTTATTGACGATGTAATTTTAATGGCTAAAGTGTAAATTTTTATTTTTATTCTTGTTTTGTTTATATTCATCTATTAAAATAATTATATAAATATATTATTTATAAACACTTTTTAAGGATTTGTTCGTATGCTTAATTTTTTAAAGGAAAACTCATACTCAATTGTCAAAATGATGATCTATCAGTTCGGTTTGACGGTATTCGGTTTCATGCTGTCGATGTCGGTCGGACAAAATGAATTTTTACAGTTGGTCGCAAGTATTTTTGCGATAATATTTTATTTGTTTTTGCTGTATTCCATGACATGGACGGTAGGTTCGAAAGATCACGATAAGGTAAGCAACAAGCGCGCTCCGTATGTGCCGGCAAATGGATTATATATGTCGATGGTCGCCAACGCGATTAATTTTCTGGCGGGAATATTTATGTTTACCGGCTATATTGTAGGCGGTAAAGAAGGCACGTTGTACGGCGTTTGGAACATGATAACGAAACTGATCCAAGCGATGTATTTGGGATTAAGTATAAATATCCCTGATGAATTTCATTTTATCATGTATTTATTAACGCCCTTTCCTGCAATTTTTATCTGCGGGCTTGCGTATTATTTAGGGGTAAAAGATATAAGCATATTGAAATTATTAGGAATAAATACAAATAATAAAAAGAAATAATTATTAGTTTTTAGAATTTTGCACCCGTTTCAAGCATATATTGTATGAAGTATGTAAGACGCGGGTGATATTATTGAGGATGATGTATAATAATGAAAGCAAGTAAAACTTTGTATGTTTGCACAGAATGTGATTATCAGTCGCCGAAATGGCTGGGCAGATGCCCTGAATGTAAGTCGTGGAACACCCTCGAGGAACAAACCGTGCAGAATACGTCTGCTTCAAGTTCTGCGAGTAAGAAGAATTATCAGATAACGAGCGATTACGAGAGCGTCGCGACGTTGTACGATGAATTAGATTTGCCCGAATATATGCGCAATAATACGGGTCTCGGCGAATTGGACCGTGTTCTCGGCGGCGGATTGGTGAGCGGTTCGGTCATTTTGTTATCTGGCGAACCAGGTATCGGCAAATCAACATTGCTGACGCAGATTTCAGCTTCGCTTGGAGATAACAAAATATTGTATATCTCCGGTGAAGAGTCGAGAAGTCAATTGAAACTGCGCGCGGAACGCCTGAAACTCAAATGCCCCAATCTTTATGTATTGACTGAAACGAGTATGGAAAACATACTGAACGAGATCAATAAAATTAAACCTGACGTTATAATCGTGGACTCCATTCAAACGGTTTACAGCGACAATATTTCGTCCGCTCCCGGAAGCATAGCGCAGGTGAAGGAAGCCGCTATGCGTTTTATTAATATCGCCAAAAACGAGAATATTTCGATAATTTTAGTGGGTCACGTCAACAAAGAGGGCGGCATCGCGGGGCCGAAAGTGCTTGAGCATATGGTTGACGCTGTTCTATATTTTGAAGGAGAGCGCCAGAATACTTACCGCATAATCCGCGCTGTGAAGAATCGTTTCGGCTCGACGAATGAAATCGGCGTGTTCGAAATGACGGAAGTCGGCTTGGTTGAGATTCCAAACCCGTCGGAAATGCTGCTCGCGGACAGACCTAAGAATATTTCCGGCAACTGCGCGGTATGTATAATGGAAGGTACACGTCCGATCATCGCGGAAGTGCAGGCGCTTGCGACAACGACGGTGTTCCCGTCGCCGAAACGCACGTCGAACGGTATCGATTACAACCGGATGTGTTTGCTGCTTGCCGTGCTGGAGAAGCGGTTCGGGCTGCGGTTTTCGACGAACGACGTCTACATGAACGTCATCGGCGGGTTGAAAATCGAGGAACCTGCGGCCGATCTCGCGATTACGCTTGCGTTGATTTCAAGTATAAAAGACCAGCCGATCCCCGACAACGTGATTGCGTTCGGCGAAGTAGGACTTGCAGGCGAGTGCCGCGCAATTTCGAATATCGAGCAGCGAATCAAGGAAGCGACGAGGCTTGGTTTTAATAAAATCATACTTCCCTACCGTTCGATTGAAAAATTGAAAATTGATATAAAAGATATTGAATTAATCGCGGCGCGCAGCGTGTTTGATATTATTAAGACGCCGGGGATTCTGACGTGATGTAGGTTGTAATTTCATCCGTTAGGACATCGTAAAAATACTTTCCCGAAAACTCGCTCATATCATTTTCTAAATACCAAGTGAACGAAACTTCAATAATTGTACTGCTTATCCAGCGCTGCGGTGTGAAATATGGGTCAGGACGATTTTTATCAGGGACAGCTTCGGGGTATAAAATTAATAATTCTGAATCCAAACCATATCCTTCAATAAAATATTTGCCGTCTGTTGAGTATTCACTCCTTACTCTCTCTGCTTCTTCTTCCTTGCCCCTGCACGCCAAAACCGCAAATATCATTATAAATGCCAATCCAATTAGTAAAATTTTTTTCATTTTTCACTCCATTTTCGGTTTCGCGTTTCTCATACGGCAAAAGGAAAAATTCAAAGTTGAGTCCAAAATTGCGTCACGCAATTCCCACAAATTGTTTAGAATCCTGACCTCAACGTTCCGTTTGAACAATTCTTCATATAAATTGTCATATTTAGTTACTGAAATTGGGATTTCCGTTTTATCGCTTACATAAAAGCTCGCGGTTTCATCATAATAAAAGTTTACGGGATCGAATTCATAAACATATAAAGTCGTTTCCAACATTCTAACGTGCCAGTCATTTTCAATCGCGACACAATGACGCGACGAAAATGGGGAGGAAAAGAACTTCGCAATATCTTCCTGCGTCGTATCTTCCTTAACGCGGTAAGTTACACGCGGGCAATCGCGCGGGGTCAGCCAATTCGGGAGAGCAGGTTCGGTTAACGACCACACCAACCCCTTTGACTTGTCCATATCTTCCCTTGTCGGAATCCGCGGGACAAACTTGTCAATATTCGGCTCCTCACTGACGTGAAACAATTTCATCGTTAATTTGCCCTCCCGTATAATGTAACGTTTCATGCGGCATTTCTTTCTTCTTCAACCGCCGTTCGACCAATTCTTTAAACAATGTATAAATCACCGTAAATATCGGTACGCCGAAGAACAACCCGAACAATCCGAAGAATCCGCCCATGAAGATTATCGCGGTCAGTACCCACAACGCCGACAATCCGTTCTTCTCACTCAATATCCGCGGCTCGATGAGATTGCTGTCAAGTTGTTGCAATCCGATAACTATTAACGCGAACCATATGACTTTCGCCGGGTCGGCGATGAAGATTATAAATACCCCGAACAGTGCGCCGATGTAGATTCCGATGAACGGTATGAATGCGGTCACACCGATCACGACGCTCACGATAGGCGCGTAAGGCATTCCGAATAGAGTCATCAGCAGGAAGCACAACAACCCTAAGAATATCGAATCCAATGATTTCCCCACTACGAATTCGTTGAATACTTTGTTGATCAAGCTCATTATTTTCAAGAAAAAATTATAACCTTCATCCGGAAAAACCGCTCTGGATAATTTTCTAACCTGCGCCCAAACGACGTCTTTTGAAACTAAAAAGTATACCGAAAACACCATTCCGAGGAAAATATTTATCGTTTCTTTGACGAAAGTTCCTAAGAAGTTCAAAATATACGGTGTAATATTTTCAAAAAACGTATATGAATTCGCAACCAATCCCTGCAATGCGTCGATGACTTTCTCATACTGTTCCGCGAAAAGCTCAGACGAACCGGCCATTTCTTCGATCCAATTCTGCGCGTAACTCACGTAGCCGCCGACTTTCGATTCCAAATCGGTGTAGCTTTCGATTATCTGCGGCACTATTATAAATCCGAAGAACGTTATAACCGACAGTGCGATTATATAAGTGAGGATTATCGCGAACAATCTCTTGAGTTTGAGACGTTTTTTAATAAAGAATAATAATCTTTTCTCACATAAATTCGTAAGCGGCGCAAGCATAAACGCGAAAATAAACGCGTAAATCAACGGCTTGCAAACGTTGTAAACAGTTTTAACAGTGTTTAAAATAAAATCGAAATTAATGAAAATCAATCCGCAAAAGATCGTAAAGATTATGAAAACCATTACGTAAACGGCGATAGTATTATATTTTTCGTTGTCAAATATCTTCATTATGATCCTCCTCAGAGGGTTTATAATCCTCCGTGTTTATTGGCAATTCTTTCTTCGCGAGCCGTTTTTCAGCGAACGATTTCAATACGGCGTACAGCACGGCGAAGATCGGTACGCCGATGAACATGCCGACGATGCCGTACAGGCCGCCCATTACGATAATCGCCACAATGACCCACATCGCGCTCAAGCCAGTCTTATTGCCCAAAATCTTCGGTCCGAGAATGTTGCCGTCTAACTGCTGGATGACGACGATGATGATAGTGAACCAAATCGTGTACGCCGGATCGGCGATGAAAATTATAAATGCGCTCGGAATCGCGCCTATGAACGGTCCAAAGAACGGTATGACGTTCGTAACGCCGACAATCAGCGCGACTAATGGGTAGTACGGCATGTTTATGAGCGCGAGTATCACGAAAGTAACCACGCCGACGATAACTGATTCCAAGATTTTCCCGACAATAAACCCGCCGAAAGTTTTATCCGTGAACTTTCCGAATTCTACAATCTTCTCAACGTTTGTTTTCTTTATAAACGCGTACATGGTCTTCTGTATTTGCGCGTTCAATTTCTCTTTTGAGGCTAAGAAGTATATCGAAAATATTATCCCGAGCAGCACATTTATAAATTGACCGAATATATTAATTACGAAATTTGAAATATAAGGAGTTATGTTTTGTATTACGACATATGTACCCTGTAATATTTCTACAAGGCTGTCAGTAATTTTATTGATGTCAACAAATTCTATAATCCTGTCATATATTGTTTTTATTAAAGCTGACGATTCTGCCAAATTTTCGATAAGCGCTTGAGTCGAATTAAAATAATCAACCAGTTTCGCCTGCAAATCGTTATAACTTGACACGATCTGCGGTACGACCAGCGCGATGAACAAAACAAAAATTA
The DNA here is from genome assembly GCA_009779295.1 of Oscillospiraceae bacterium. Taxonomy (GTDB): domain Bacteria; phylum Bacillota; class Clostridia; order Oscillospirales; family CAG-272; genus WREN01. Next base: position 7,689 of record WREN01000003.1, read on the forward strand.
TCGTAAACAACAGATATGTTATAACCATCGATAAAATTCTTTTCAATTTTTTATGCGGTTTTTTACGCTCGATAAATTTAAATTTCGACTCGCAGAATTTCATCAGCGGGTTAAACAGATACGCGATGATAAAGCCGTACATCAGCGGGCTGGCTAACCGAAAGAACCTGCTAATGAAATCGATTATATATTTAAAATTGATGCACGCAAAAACCAGCAGTACGCTGACCGCCGAAATAATACACGCGTATACCGTTATCGTAAGGTATTTTTTATCCCAGTTAATTTTCAAAAAGTTCACCCCGTTTCTCTCTATTTTACACTATTTTGAAGATAAAATCAATAAACTATTGAAAAATTTATGTAAACATGTTATAATGTTTGGGAGGTATTAAATTTAAATGTTAAAGAAAGTTATTTTTGACACTGATATCGGGTGCGACTGCGACGACGTCTTGGCGCTCGCGTATTTGTTACAATCAGGCTGTTTGATCGGCGTTACGTGCAGCGCGGTATTCCCTAACGCGCCTGTTTGCGTCGAAGCGATCGCGGAACAGTACGGTTACCGCAATCTGCCTGTCGGAATGATAGAAAACCACAAGAAAGATTATTATAAAGGCTGCCCTGACATGTACGCGACCAAAGTGGCAAATAAATTTGCCACGGATAAAATCGGTAAAGAATACCCTGAAGCGGTACAATTGATCCGCGAATTATTGACCGCGTCGGACGAAAAAGTCACGATCGTGATAACCGGCCCGCTTACGAATATCGCAAATTTGTTGAAATCCGATAATGAACTGGTCCGCGAAAAAGTCGCTGAGTTCGTAAGTATGGGAGGTTGTTTCGCCGGTGAGCATAATGATCGCGGCGAGTTTAACATAGCTTGCGACGTTGAAAGCGCGCAGGATGTAGTAGAATTATCTCCTGTCTCGGTTGTTTTTTTGCCGTTCGAAACGGGGCTGGATATGATAACGGGCGCGAAAATGGTTGCGCGCGACGGAGACACTAAACCGGCTTCATACGCTTACATCGAGCATGGCAGTGCAAACGGCAGACATTCGTGGGATCCGGCAACGGCGGTTTACGCCGTTCACGGAAGCGAGCCGTGGTACGAAATGATTGGCCCCGGGACAGTTAGTTTTGACGATAAAGGCGTAAGCAGGTATATTGATTCATCCTGCGGTTTGCACTATTATTTGAATTGTAAGCTTCCGAAAGAAATCGTCGCGGATGAAATTGATGGGATGGTATGAAATTTAAATGGACAACGATGTTGCGATAAATAAATGTAATAATTACGATGTGAATGAAATAACCGCCATAATTAGTAAACAATTGTGCGCGTTGAATATCGAAATTTCAGATTTCAACGGCAAAAACGTGTTAATAAAACCCAATTTATTGATGAAGGCAGCGCCTGAAAAGGCGACGACGACACATCCTGCCGTTGTTGAAGCTGTTTGCGGGATTTTGAAATCAGCTGGAGCAAACGTAATTATTGCTGACAGCTGCGGCGGATTGTATACGGAATCAGTTTTGCGCGGTTTATATCGCGTTTGCGGAATGGAAAATTGCGGCGCAAATTTGAATTTCGATTTAACATATGAAACGATCCATAATCCGAACGGACAAAAATCGAAATTTTACAATATAATTACGCCTGTATGCAAAGCAGATTACATTTTTAACGTGTGTAAATTGAAAACTCACGCGTTTACGACATTGTCGGCGGCGGTAAAAAATCTTTTCGGAATTATCCCCGGCGCTCAAAAATTTGAAATGCACGCAAGATTTAAAAATCCTAACGATTTTTACCATATGCTTGTTGAGTTATGCAAAACGGTTTGCGATATGAAACCCATAATTAATATCGTAGACGGTATAATCGGCATGGAAGGAAATGGTCCGTCCGGCGGCAATCCGCGCGAAATCGGCTGTGTTATTACGGGTAAGAATCCATTTGCGGTTGATGAAATTTGTGAATATATTGTCAATCTTGAAAATCAGGTGTCAATGATTAATATCGCACGGAAATTTCTATACTGTCCGGATTCCGTAAAAAATTTAAATATTATCGGCGATGGTATAGATTGTTATAAAATTAACGATTTTAAAAAACCGGATTCGTCGTTAAACAGACTTACAAAATTCATTCCGAACTTTTTAAAACCGCGTCCAATTATTAACAAAAAGAAATGCGTCAGATGCGGCGATTGCGTGCGAAGCTGTCCCGAAAAAATTATTACCATTAATGAAAAAAATAACAAAGCGTTGATCGATACAAAAAAATGTATAAAATGTTATTGCTGTCAAGAGTTATGCGCTTTTAAGGCTGTAAAAGTTAAGAAAAGTTTTATTTTTAAAATTATAAAATAGGTTCAATTATGGAAAGAAAAATAACAATTCACGCACCCGCAAAAATAAATTTGTTTTTGGATATAACCGAACGCCTTGAGAACGGTTTTCATAATATCAATTCTATAATGCAGACAGTCGATTTATATGATACGATAACTATAACTGCTGCTGATAATGATGGATTAAAAATAAATCTGACGTGCGACAACGAAAAAATTTCATGCGGAAAAGATAATTTAGCATATATTGCCGCGGAAATGTTTTGTAATGTAAATAAAATCACAGGGCAATTAATCAATATTGATATAATAAAAAGAATACCGTTATCCGCGGGACTTGCCGGAGGGAGTACCGACGCTGCCGCAGTTTTGATTATGTTGAACAAAATTTTTGATACAAATCTGGATTTATTTAGATTGGGGGTAAATATCGGAGCGGACGTACCGTTTTGCCTTACGGGCGGTACGGCAATCGCAAAGGGAATCGGCGAAAAACTCAAAATATGTCCTGCCTTTCCTCATTGTTATATAATAATTTTAATCGACAATAATCAAGAAATTTCGACTAAATGGGCATATGAAAGATATGACGAATCAAATATTGGGAGTAATTTAATCGGTTTTGATAAAATTCTCAAAGAGTTCAAAAAACAAAATTTACAAAAAATCTGCGGTAACATGTATAACGTATTTGAAAAAATCATTATTCCGGATAAATTAAAAGATAAATTCGACAATTTTGGAGCTTTGGGAAGGTTAATGAGTGGCAGCGGTCCCGCGATATTCGGAATTTTTGATGATAAGGAGAAAGCGCAATATGCTTACGATCAATTAAAAATTGATGATACCATTAAGGTATTTTTATGTGAACCTGTTTCCCGTCATGGAATACCGTTACATATTTGAAACCCAAATCGCTTAACATTTTATACGCAATATCAATATCCATACCCAAATGTTCCGCCTTGTGCGCGTCAGAACCGCAAGTAATAAGTTTACCGCCTAATTCTTTATATATTTTCAACAATTCAGGATTCGGCATCGAATCGTTCAATTCCTGCCGCATTCCGGAGGTATTTACTTCAAGACATATTCCCTTTTCTATGATTTTTTTGAAAATTTGTATTATTTTATCATAATAGTTTTTAAATTCTAACTTAAATCCATACTTCATCATATATCTGGTCGGATATGTAAAATGCCCGAGCGCGTGAATATTGCCGAATAATACAAGATTATACATTTCGTCCAGCAATCTTCCCCATAAAATATTGCTCAATTCCTTTGGCAACCAGTCATACCGCATGTAACAAAAGTCCGGTACGTCTTTTAAAGCATGTATCGAACCGATCACAAATTCAAAATTATATCTATCCAAAAACTTTTTCGCCTCATCTTTGAAATAAACAGCTTGTCCCAATTCGATGCCATATGTTAATTTTAAACGCTTGTTATATTTTTCCTTAGCGTTCATAATTTTGTTTTTTGCTTCGTCCGCCGAATACGGCGCGTAGAAATCATAAATAATTCCGTCCATTTCATAATGGTCGGTTATGGAAAGATATTCAATTCCAATTTCGATAGCTTTTTCGCAAAGTTCGTCAACTTCCATAAAACCGTCAAATGAATATTTTGTATGTGTGTGAAAATCGCAGATTATCAATATCGTCAACTCCGTAAATAAATTAAGTAATAATATATTATAACATAAAATTTCTAAAAATATATTGATAACAAGAAATTTTTATGTTAAAATATAAAAAACATTTTTTATGTCATGGAGTTTTTTTATATGAATAATAAAATATATTGTTCTACGGGTACGATAATTGGCAGGGAAAACAATTACGATTTCAATTTTATTCTGCAAAACGCCGGTAACATCGAAGCCGACGGTTTCGAATTGATGATGCTGAAAGCATATTACGAAAATTTTGATATTATGGCGAAATTATTTGCGCGGAATAATTTATTTTTCCCCATTCTGCATACGGATAAAGATATTGGAACGCTGATCAGCACGAATGGTGAAGGAGATTTCGAAGAAGCGATCCGATTATTTGAATCGAATTGTAAGTTCGCCGGCGATATCGGCGCGGAAAAAATTGTTCTGCACCTTTGGGGAGGACCGGATTCCGACAAAAATCTCGATAACAATATTTTCGTGTGTGAACGTTTGCTTGAAATTGCAACGAAAAATAAACTAAAACTTATGATCGAAAATATTCCGTGCGCGGTTTGGGATCCGTTGGTATACTGGAATAAATTGTATAAATTATACAAAGATGTATATTTTATACTTGACACGCGTTTTTTGGCGTTTCACGAACAGATTGAATCAGTTTATGACACGGATTGGTTCAGATGTGAAAATTTGATACATATGCACGTCAGTGATCTGGCAGGAAAACCGCATGATTTCTCTTCCCTGCGACCGATTTTACATCCGAATGAAGGTTTAATTGATTTCAAAAAGTTTTTTGATAAATTGAAAACAAATTATAATAATACGATAACATTGGAATCGCCTGTGTTGTCGAAAGACGGATTGGATATCGAAAAATTAAATAAAAGTTTAAAATATATAAAAGAGGCGATGGAAAATTTATGAAAAAATTTATGGGTAACAATTTCCTGTTAAAAAACGAAACCGCGAAAGTTCTATATCACAAATACGCTTCACAGATTCCGATTATAGATTATCACTGCCATGTCTCCCCGAAGGAAATCGCGGAAAATAAATCATATTCCAATATAACGGAATTATGGCTTGGCGGCGGCGACCATTATAAATGGCGCGCGATGCGTTTCTGCGGAATCGATGAAGGGCTGATAACCGGAAACGCGTCGGATTACGATAAATTCCGCGCGTATGCTGCGATAATGCCGAAACTGATCGGCAATCCGCTGTACCATTGGTCGCATCTCGAATTAAAAAGATATTTCGGATATGACGGGATTTTGAAAGAAGAAACATGCGACGAAGTTTGGGGTTTATGCAATGAAAAACTTGCGCAGCCCGGTATGACCGTACATAATATAATAAAAAATTCGAACGTCGAATTATTATGTACGACCGACGACCCCGCGGATTCGCTCGTATGGCATATGCAAATTGCGCAAGACGATTTGTTCGACGTAAAAGTTTTACCCGCGTTCAAACCGGACAAAGGCATAATCTGCGACCGAAAAGGTTACGGCGCGTATATAAAGAAATTATCCGAAGCAAGCGGAATTGAGATTGACAACGTTGACACCTTAAAAGACGCTTATATAAAAAGGCTTGACTTTTTCGCCGCGAACGGTTGCTGTACGGCGGATCACAGCGTTGATAATTATGTTCCGTTCAAGTTATATAATAATATCGACGGGATATTCAAAAAAGCGTTGGAATCGGACGGCGGAAACATATCGGAAGACGAATCCGATATATTCAGAACACATATGATGATATTTTTTGCGGGCGAATATAAAAAACGTTCATGGGTAATGCAATATCATTTCGGCGTGCTCCGCAATTCAAACACCGCTATTTTCAACAAACTCGGTCCCGATACCGGACATGACATTATCAGCGGACAGCCGTCAATATCGCAATTGGCAAAGTTATTAAATCACCTCGATAAACAAAACAGCTTGCCGAAAACAATATTATACTCAATAAATCCCGTCGATAACGCCGGAATCGGCGCGTTGTGCGGCGCGTTCCAGCCGCAGTTGCGGCATGGCAGCGCTTGGTGGTTCAACGACAACTACGACGGTATGCGCGAGCAGATGAAGCAGCTTGCGAATTTGTCCGCGTTCGGGAATTTTTTAGGGATGCTGACCGATTCGCGGAGCTTCATTTCGTACACGCGGCACGAATATTTCCGCCGGATTCTGTGCGATATAATCGGGGATTTGGTCGAAGATGGGCTGTATCCGTGCGATATGGAGTATCTGCCGCAGTTGGTAATGGATATTTGCTATAATAATACGAAGAAGTTTTTCGAGTTTTAAATATTAAGTATAAATCAAAAAACAGAAATGGGAGGAACAAAAAGTGAAAAAAATTTTTGCGGCGGCAATAGCGTTGTTATTTATTTTGCAGATACTTATAGCGTGCGGCGGCGACGGTAAAAATACCGCGGACACATCCAGGGGGGGAATTTCCGGGAATGAAGAAACCGAAGAAATCACAGACCCTAACGCTCGAATCAACAAAAAAGACAACCTTCCGGCAGATTTGAATTTTGACGGCAAAGAAATAAGGATACTCAAAAGAACGTCTAACGCAACGGATTTTCCGGACACAAGTAACGGAGAAGTCGTCAATGACGCAGTTTATGAAAAGAATCTTCGCGTGCAGGAAAGGTTAAACGTCAAGTTCTCATACGGAGTTCTGCCGCGCGGCGATGAATGGGACGGCTCGCTTCAAGACCTGCGGAACATGTTTATGGCGGGTGACGACGTATACGATCTCGTTTGTATGACTTTAAATATTTGCACATACGGATCGTTGATGACCGTTTATTTCATGGACGTTCAGGGTATGCCTTATCTCGATTTCGAACAGCCGTGGTGGAATACAAACACAATTTATGAGTTATCGCATGACGGGAAAACGATCAATTATTTGGTAGGCGAAGGTTCGGTTTCTTCTATCGAATATATAACCTGCGTGTTTTATAACAAAAATATGTACAATGATTTATACGGTGATCCGGACGAACTGTACGGCATTACGCTTGATCATAAATGGACGCTCGATTATTACAGCGCAAAATGTAAGGACATGTACGCCGATTTAAACGGCGACGGAACAACCGACGCGGACGACCAATACGGCATGTCTTTTGATGTTTGGACGTACAATGAAATTTTAGTGGGATTTACCGACGCGAGAATGTCAAGCAGGGACAGCGACGGTTTAATTCAATTAGATATGGATTTACCCCGTCTCGTAACTTTCGCTGAAAAGATGTATGATCTTACTTATAACAATATCGGCGTTAAGTATTATCCGAGCAACGCGCCTTCACTGGTTGAATTATTTATGAACCGCAAAATGGCGTATTACCCGGCATTATTAACATACTCCATTTCTTTCCGCGGTATGGAAGACGATTACGGCATACTTCCGCTGCCGAAACTCGACGAACAACAGAAAGAATACCGGAGTTTTGTTACTGAGCACGTTGTCGTTTCATGTATACCGAAACCTTGTAAAATACCGGAAACCGTATGCGCGGTGATGGAAGCGTTAGCTGCGGAAGGTTACCGCAGCGTGACGGAAATATATTATGATGTCGCGTTAAAGACGAAGTATTCGCGCGACGAATACTCAGGACAGGTTATTGACCTCCTGCACGCGACGTCATATAATAGCTTCTTGCATACATATATAGCCCATACAAGCCGTTCGGCATTTATTATTTGCGATTTAGTGGGGTTGGACAAAAGCGCCGACCTGATGTCGTATTACACGAAAAACGAGTCAAAATACCGAACCTCGCTTGAAAAACTTATCGACACGTTGTCAAGCAATGAAACATAATAAAAAATCAGGAGAAAATTAAATAAAATGGATAGATATTACAAAAAAAACAGATGTACGGTATATACTGAAAAGAAACGGGAAATAATACTAAAAAACGCGGAAAGCTGCGAACAGTTCCAAAAAATGACGGCTGCGGTACAAGCAAAAGCGGACAAATATTTAGGGTATTTAGACAAATTTTACGATATGATTATCGCGGAAGGATTGCCCCGATGGTATTTTATCGGCGCCCAAAGGGATCTGGAACGGTTTAAATGCCGGTACTGCGGCGTGGACATCAGCGCCGAATACGGGCTTTACGGATGGAAAACCGATCCGCTCAACCATGAATGGAAAGTACAGTGTCCCGGCTGTCTGCGCTGGTTTCCTTCAAACGATTTCGGCGGCTATTACCGCCTTGGACTGGACGAGCACGGTATATTCAATCCGGAACTCGCCCGCGCGAAAAACGACGCTCTGGTTGCTGACGGCAAAGACGGCTATCTTAAAAATCTCCTGTATCCTGAAAAAGGCGACGGCTGGGGAGTGGACGACGGTTTCGGGTATCGTACGGGTATAATCTATCCGAACGGCGCTGTCGAAATGCATACGTATATTGCGTATTATATACATGAGGGGCTATGGAACTGCGCGGACAGCGTCAATAACGCGCTTTATACATTCAGGGACGCTTACCTATGTACCGGCGAAATAAAATACGGGCGCGCCGGCGCGATTTTGCTTGACCGTATAGCGGACTTTTACCCCGGTTATGAATATTTCATGTGGCATGATTTCCGCGATGACTTGTATCGCGGAAAAATAAAGGATTGTATCTGGGAGTGTTTCATCTCCGCGGAATTTTGTTTGTCATACGACGCTCTTTTCCCTGCGTACGAAGATACGGAAGTCATTGAATACCTGCGCGGAAAGTCTGAACGGTTCAAATTGGATAATCCAAAAAACAGCGCGGCGGCTATCCGTAAAAATATAGAAAACGGCATACTAAAAACAGTTTTTGAAAGCGCAGTCGATAAAAAGATTTGCGGGAATTTCGGGATGACCCAGCACGCTGTCACTGCCGCGGCGGTTGTGCTTGATACAATGCCGGAAACCGGCGAATGGCTGGACTGGGTGATGGCGGCGGGGGAAGCTAATCCGTCCGGTACCTGCGAGAATCCGCCGAAACTCAGGGGAGGTAACGTGTTGGCGCAGCTCACGGAGATTGTTGACAGAGACGGCATGGGAAATGAATCTTCGCCCGGATACAATAACCTATGGAACACCGAACTCATAGGTATGGCCGAACTGTTGTATAATTACGATAAATATCCGTCTGCCGACCTTTATAAGAACCCGAAATTCATGAGGATGTTTTATCCCCAGGTACCTCTGATTTTAGCGGATTATTATACCGCGCAGATCGCGGACTCAGGCGGAACGGCGAACGCCGGTTTCTGCTTCACCGCTCGTCAGGCGGTTACAGCATTCCGAAAGACTGGTAATCCGATTTTCGCGCAGGCGCTTTATTTGATAAATGGTCGCTCCGTTGAGGGATTGACCGAGGGAATCAACGCGGAAGACCCTAAAAAAATTCAAACGGACGTTTTAAACGTCATAAAAGAACATGGCGAATTAAATACCGGCAGCGAAATGCTGACCGGCTACGGATTTGCCGTACTCCGCGACGGCACGCAGGGCGATTTCTGGATGTATTTCGGAACCGCCGACATGCACGGTCACTCCGATTCACTGAATCTTGGGATCGACGCATATGGATTGAATATGGCGCCGGATCTCGGATACCCTGAGGAAACGGCATGTCAGCCCAACCGTGTGCAATGGGTATCCGCGACTATATCGCACAACACGGTGACTGTCGATGAACAGGTGCAGGTCAAATACCGCGCCGGAAAACGCGGATATCCGCTTCACTTTGACGACTCAGGGCGTGTAAAACTCATGGACATAAAGCAGATTGATACATATGTGCAGACTGACGAATACCGCCGGACGGTCGTAATGATCAAAGTTGACGACATGGTTAGTTACGGAATTGATTTTTTCCGCGTTACCGGCGGGAACGATCATATATTCAGTTTCCATTCGCAATCCGACCAAATATATGAAACGGAAAATTTATCGCTTGTGCCGCAGGAGACCGGAACATACGCAGATGCCGGTGTTCCGTGGGGACAAGACCCCGATACGGATGACACAAAATGGAACCCGAATGACCTCCGGTATCCGGCGGGTTATACATGGCTGGATCAGGTCCGGCGCGCCGACTCTCCGGGAAGCGGATTTTCGGTCGATTTTGCCGTTACCGATTTTAAACAGGTATTGAAAGACGGCGGAAATCTGCATCTGCGCATGACGCAGCTCAACGATTTTGAATTGAGCGAGGTTTCGGTAGTACGCGGCAGACCGCCGGCGAAACCGAGCAATCCGAAAGCGCTTGAATATGTGCTTGCCCGCAGGACGGGAGAAAACCTTGATTCGCTGTTTACCACCGTATTCGAGCCGTACAAGGACAGCCGATACATTGCCAAAATTGAAAACGTACCGGTTAAGTTGATCAAAAGCGGTAACCAACAACACAGCGCGGTGAAAGCGGTCAAAGTCACGCATCAAAACGGACGCGCGGATTATATCGTGTACGCCTCTGACAACACTGCTGCATACAGGGTGGACGATTTGTTCGATTTCCGCGGGTTTGTCGGAGTTTATATCGATTCGTCAACTCCATACCGCTACGTCAACGACGGTGATATTCTCTTTGATAAGATAAACAAACCGGGCGCTTACACGGGCAAAGTGATCTCATTCACAAGAGAAATGTCGTTTGAAAACGCGATACAAATATCGGCTGAACAATCGGTCGATATATCTGAACTGCCCGGCAAGTATATATACGTTGAAAACGACGGAGTTCAGAACGGCGTGTACCGTATCGAAAAGGCAAAAACATTGGAAGACGGCAGTATTATGCTTGATACGGGAAAGGTGTCGCTGATAAACGGATTTATTGACAGAAACGACTATTCCAAAGGTTATACCTACAATATCTCACCGGAGCAAAAATACCGGATCCCGTTGCCGCGCGAATGAATTTTTACCTGAATCGGATATAGATATCATTTATTATAGTAGAAAACTAAACCGTTAGTTTAGCTATCTAACTGAATATGTTATTGCAATCCGCAGAATAATCACTTATAATGATATTAGAAACGGGCCTGTTTACTATTTAAATTGTAGGTGATAAACAAAAATGAATATTTACATTGGGCAAAACATTAAAAAACTCAGAACGCAATGCAACGTCACGCAGGAAAAACTCGCGGATTATTTGAGCGTATCATATCAAGCTGTCAGCAAATGGGAGCGCGGCGAGGCGTACCCGGATATTACGACGCTTCCGGCGCTCGCGAGATTTTTCAACACAACGACCGACGAGCTTCTCGGCGTTGACAATGAAAAGTACGAAGCGGAGATACAAGCGTTTTTGGATGAGCATAATCGTTTGAAGAGTCTCGGCGGCGAACGTGAAAGCCGCGATTTGGCGCGTAATATGTTTGAGAAATATCCTCATGAATTTAGAGTTATGGATAAATATATGTGGGGTGTTTTCTACGATTTGGATTATGATTATGACAATCATCAAAACCTCCCCGATTGGCGGACGATACATGCGGATGAATTGATTCCATTGTGTGAGGAAATATTATCGGATTGCACGGACGATGAAATACGCTTTTCTGCGTTACAATTACTTCGCATGATTTACACAGGTTTAAAAGATTTCGCAACAGCAGAATCATATTCCAAACGTATGCCAAAAAGTTACAGTCAAACTTATTACGAGCAACTCGAAGATATTTATTCAGAAAACGACCAAGATAAAAATATGTATTATTATCAATTCAATATTGTTAATATAGTTGATCAATTGTTCAGCAAGATAATATTTTTACCGTATCATGATTGCGACGAAAAAAATTGCATACGAATGTTTAAAGCTATTATTGATTTGTTCAAAGCAATATTTGATGATGGGAATTTAGGTTTATTTCATTGGGAAATAGCACGGTTGTATGAATATACCACCGAACAACAAATAAAATTGGGTGAATATGAAGCGGCTCTGAATAATCTTGATACTGCTGCCGATCATTATGTTAAATATGATAATGTTCCCGGCGGTACAAAATATACATCTGTAATGACTAACAGATTGACATTTGAACGAGATAAAATGTATTCTTCATTTAAGAATGGAATTTGTCCATATCAGTTTCAATATTACACCGAAGATAAAAGATTCGATCCAATTCGTGATAATCCGCGTTTCCAATCTATACTCCAAAAACTAAAATAAAAGAAGGTTCGGATTTTTCCGAACCTTCTCTTTTTAAGTTTATCTTAATACATACCGTCCATGCCGCCCATACCGCCGCCGGGACCTCCGGGCATTGGGGGTGCTGGGGGTTCTTTCTTCTCAACAACCAACGCTTCGGTCGTGAGTACGATTGCCGCGATCGACGCCGCGTTCTGGAGTGCCGAACGTGAAACCTTCGTCGGGTCAACGATACCTACTTCCATCATATCGCAGTAAGTTTCCTTCGCCGCGTCGAACCCGTAACCGAGTTTGCCGCTTGTCTTGACTTTATCAACAACGACGGAGCCTTCGAATCCGGCGTTCTCAGCTATCTGACGGAGCGGTTCTTCGAGTGCGCGGAGAACGAGTTTGATACCCGTCTTTTCGTCGCCGTCCGCGCCTTCGAGCAGTTTCGCAACGTCGTTCATAACGTTCACATACACAACGCCGCCACCTGCAACGATTCCTTCTTCAACAGCAGCCTTCGTAGCGTTGAGCGCATCCTCGATGCGGAGCTTTTTATCCTTCATCTCAACTTCTGTTGTCGCGCCGACTTTGATAACAGCTACGCCGCCGGACAATTTCGCGAGTCTTTCCTGCAATTTTTCCCTGTCGAAATCGGATGTCGTGGTTTCGATGGAGGATTTGATCTGACCGATTCTGCCTTTGATCTCATCAATCGAGCCTTCGCCGCCGACAATGATGGTGTTCTCTTTGTTGACTTTAACCTGTCTTGCGCGTCCGAGCTGAGCTACGCCGGTTTCTTTGAGGTCAAGCCCGAGCTCTTCGGAAATAACTTCGCCGCCTGTGAGAATCGCGATGTCTCGGAGCATTTCTTTTCTGCGGTCGCCGAATCCGGGAGCTTTAACAGCAACGCAAACGAACGTGCCGCGGAGTTTGTTGAGAACGAGAGTTGTCAAGGCTTCGCCTTCAACGTCTTCAGCGATGATTATCAGCTTCTTCCCTGTCTGAACGATTTGCTCAAGCAACGGAAGGATTTCCTGAATGTTAGCGATTTTCTTGTCTGTGATGAGGATATAAGCGTCGTCGATAATCGCTTCCATTTTGTCTGTATTCGTAACCATGTACGCCGAAATGTAACCGCGGTCGAATTGCATACCTTCAACAACTTCGCAGTATGTGTCGGTCGATTTGGATTCTTCAACGGTTATAACACCGTCAGCGGTAACCTTTTCCATAGCGTCGGCGATAAGCGTACCGATTACTTCGTCTGAAGCGGAAATTGTTCCGACGCGGGTAATATCTTCCGAGCCGTTTACTTTCTTGGAAAGGTTCTTCATGCTCTCGACGGCTTTGTCAACCGCTTTATTGATACCCTTACGAACTATCATAGGGTTAGCGCCCGCGGTGACGTTTTTCATACCTTCGTTAATTAAAATCTGCGCGAATAAAGTCGCCGTCGTCGTACCGTCGCCGGCTACGTCGTTCGTTTTGGTAGCGACTTCTTTTACAAGCTGCGCGCCCATATTTTCCATTGCGTCATCGAGTTCGATTTCTTTCGCGATCGTAACGCCGTCGTTTGTGATGAGCGGCGCGCCGTATTTCTTGTCAAGAACAACGTTCCTGCCCTTTGGGCCGAGCGTAATTTTGACTGTGTTAGCCAATTTGTCAACGCCTCTGAGAAGCGCGTTCCTTGCGTCTATGCCGTGAATAATTTCTTTAGCCATTTGTCTTTCCCTCCATTAATCAACAATCGCGAGTATATCGCTCTGTTTTACAATAACGTATTCATTTTCGCCGACTTTAACTTCCGTTCCGGAATATTTGCTTGTGATAACCTTATCTCCGACTTTAACGGCCATAACGATGTCTTTGCCTTCGACGTTGCCGCCAGGTCCGACAGCGATAATTTCCGCTACCTGAGGTTTTTCTTTAGCAGTTCCCGCCAATATAATACCGCTTTTTGTTGTTTCTTCAGCTTCAAGCATTTTAATAACGACGCGGTCTGCCAATGGTTTAATATTCATGTTTAATTTTTCCTCCTAAATTTAGACTGTTTAGCACTCAATATAATCGAGTGCTAATATTTGATAATATTATAAACTATAAATCAAGAAAAATCAAGGGTTTTTGCATTAATTTACATATTTTTAACATTCTTATAACAGAGAGTGCTAAAGTTTCAGCAGCCTCTCCGCGTTGAGATGGGCAATCTTTTGGAATATCTCCTCCGAAATACTGTTATTGTCTCTTAAACCGATTATGAACTCACACAAATTGAATCCTTGTTGATAATAGCAAATATCCGTACCGAACATCGTGCGGTCGTGAAATTCGTTTAAGAAGCTGACGGCGTATTCGGGGTCGCGCATCATCGCGTTCGAGCCGCTGCCCGCCGACAAATCGACCCACAGGTTCGGGTACTCGCGCATCAGTTGCGGAACTCTCCCTTCTTTATAGACTTTATAAGTCGGGTAAGTCAGATGATCGCCGGGATTTTTCAATTCCGATATTTCCGCCCAGAACGACGGACCGTGCCCGATGAAGATCAAATCCTTGAACTTGTTCAGGCAATATTCAAGCTGCGGCATACCCGGTTCGTCATAGATTCCGTAACCGCTGTCGAGCCTGCCCGTCATGTCGAAAAGCAGCGGGATCCCGGCTTTTTCTACGTGTCCTAACAAATTTAATACGCGCGGGTCCTTCCACGGCATATTCGGCATGAATTCGCCGATTCCCTTGCAGCCCAATTTCATGTAGTGGTCCAATAAAATTCCCATAGGAGAATTCGAGGAATTTGACAACGCGCGGGGGTCAATATTACAAAACGGTATCCATTGACCATTTGATTCGTTTGCGAAATCAATAATTTCACCAACAGACTGCGGGATATAGACCTCAGGATGTACGATCGGCAGTAACGCCGCGCGCGTTATATTCATTTTCGCGTGCGTTTCTTTCAATTGTTCAGGGTCGATGAACAGCATCTGTCCGCCGCCTGACGGGTATTGGTATTTATATACGTGAGAATGTATGTCAAAAAACATTTTTTTCACCATTATATCGTAAACGTAACGTCTACTTCCTTTCCCGATTGACTCGATCTGATGATGCCGTCGATGATAGCTTGGTTGTAAATAATTTGGCTTGTCGGTATGGGAGCCGGTCCGCCTGTCAGTACAGCGTCCACAAACGCCCGTACTTTGTTAAAAAACAAATTGCTTTTCTCGTCGTTTATAAGCGGAATGGGCGTAGCCGTTGGCTGCCCCAGCATATCGTGGTAGAGCGTTATCTGCCCGACCGCGCCGTCCCACGCGCCGCCCCACAGCTCGTAATGCGGCTGTTTAACTTTTAGTCCTGCCTCTTTGCCGAGGAACAGGAAATCGCCGGTGGTATCCATGTGCATCGCCCACGACATACGGAAGTCGAGCGTGATACCGCTTTCAAGCCTTACGAACGCCGACGAAAAGTCGTCAACTTCAAACTTATCATAATTTCCCGCGTTATATTTCGGACTCGTACCGAAATGATTATATGCGACCGCCGAAACCGTCAAGGGCTTGGGATAACCGATAGAATTCATCGCAAAATCTAATGCGTAGCAGCCAATATCTGCCAACGCTCCGACTCCCGCTTTTTCTTTGCTTATAAACGTGCCGCCGGGCATACCGCGTCTGCGTCCGCCTCCCGTTTGTACGTAATAAACTTCGCCCAATGCGCCGGATGAAATTATTTCTTTCACTTTTTGAAAATTCTTTCCGTATCTGGGTTGGAATCCGATAGAAACGCTCTTGCCGGATTTTTGTTCCGCGCGTACAATGTCGATCGCCTGCCGGATCGTTAAGCACATGGGTTTTTCGAGCAACACGTGACATCCGGCTTCAAGCGCTTTAACCGCGCATTCCGCGTGCGTTGAGTTATACGTGCAAACGCTCACCGCGTCAAGCCCGAGCTTCAATAACTCGTCCGCACTTTCAAAATCTTCCGCATTTTCAAAGCCGTTGCGGTCGAGATATTCCCTCGCTTTGCCGGGGATAATATCCGCTCCGCCGACAATCTCGACGTCCGCCATTTGTTTATAACAGTTGATATGAGCGCCTGCTATACCGCCGGTTCCGATTATGCCTATGCGTAATTTTTTATCCATAAATTTTATATCCTCCTGTATTTTATTTTCGTTACTAATTATATACTAAAAAAAAATATAAAACAAGGAAGAAAGTGTTAATAAAAATTAATAAAAAATAAAATTAGAACGAGCTTGGGGTCACTCGTTCTAATTTATTATATTTAAAGAGGGATTTGGGGGTTTACGTTTTATATTATATCATATATTTCGGCAAAATGCAATAATTATTATAAGAAAATTTGTTAATTATATATGAATTTTATCGTCTGCAATGCGGTTGATGATATTATTGTCGTGTGTGATGATAATAATGGTTCGCTTGCCATGTTCATCCAGAATCAAATTAATCATTTTCTCAAGCAATATCTCATCCAACGCTTTGAACGGCTCGTCGAGAATCAGAATATCGCTTTTGTACGCCAATGCCCGACCCAACGCAACGCGTTGATTCATGCCGCCGGATAATTCAGTCGGATATTTATCCGCCACGTCGGTCAATGCAAGTTTATCTAAAATATCGCCCATTTCGGCAACGAGTTCGATATTCTGTTTCGCTGTAAGCCACGGCAGCAATCTGTTTTCCTGAAACATCATGGAGAATGTTTTATTATTCGTAATAATTTCCCCGCTGTCAGGTTTTTCCAACCCGGCAATTAAACGGAGTAATGTCGTTTTACCGCAGCCGGACGGACCTGTAATAACCGTCGTTTTATTTTCGGCGAAAACGTGCGAAAAATTTTTAATGACTTGATTCTCGCCGTAAGATTTGCAGACTTTTCTAAGTTCCAGCATTTTTCTCACCGCCGATCAATCTTACCAGAATCTTTTCAAGTATCAGGCTCAATATAATTACAACTGCAGTCCACGCGAACAGATCCGGAGTTTCAAGGTACAGTTTCGATTCGAGCAAATACTTCCCTATCGAATCTTTCGGCGTACACAATACTTCCGCCGCGATACCGGCTTTCCACGCTAATCCAATTGAAGAAATACAGCCGGCTTTGAAATACGGCGTCACCGACGGTTTGTAAAACTTTTTGATTTTCTCAAACAACGGCACATTGAAAATATATACCATTTCCTTTAAATTTTTATCGATCGCGTTGATTCCTGTGTACAAATTCACCCACATTATCGGCAGAACCATGAGTACCGTCGTAAATATCGGCACGTCAGATTTGTTTAGCCACACGATAGCGATGATTATAAACGACGCGACAGGCGTGGATTTGATTGTTACAAGCAACGGCTGCGTCAGTATATTTATTATTTTTATTTTGTAAGTTAATATCGAAATCACAATTGAAATAACGATTCCGATTATAAATCCAATGCAAATCCGTAACAACGAGCTGAATGTTGAAACCCAAAAATATCCTTGCGTTACGAGTACGGTTAATCTTTTCAAAACGGAAAAAGGAGAGGCAACGAGTACCTCTCTGTTGACTAACATCGCTATGACTTGCCATACTGCCAACCAAAAAAATATATTGATTAATACAGCAAAAATTTTACTTTTGATAAAAGAACTCTTCATCAGGTATTTTACCCCCAATTGACGCAGGATTTGCTTCAAACAATATACTATACATTTCCAAAGCGGATTTTTTCATTTCGTCTCCGTCGATGTAACAAATATTGCAATTCGGAATCGCCTTTTCCGCGATTGCCGCTTTAGGAATTATTTCATATTTTTCTATCAATACCGACGCTTCTTTAGGATTATTATTGACAAAATCTACAGATTTTTTATATTCATCCAAGAATTTATCGAGCGTGGCTTTGTTATTTTCCGCGAATTCTTTCCTGACGACAATACACCCCTGAACCAAAGTTCCGGTCCATTCCGCGGTTAAATCCAAAGCTATCCTGATATTTTCGTTTTGATTCAAAACGGTCGTTACGTTCGGCTCGGGTAACATTCCGACGGAAACTTCGCCGGCGACCATCAACGCGGCGAGTTCACTGTGTTCGGAATAAAAAACGATTTCTGCGTCGATGTTGTTTTGTTTTAATAGATAACGTAAAATATACTCCGGCGTTGAACCTTGCGCCGTCGCGTATATAGTCTTGCCGCTTAGATCGGCGATACTTTTTATACTGTTGCCGTTTTCGAGAATGTACAAAACTCCGAGAGTATTGATCGCGGCGATTTGAATATCCCCATCCGTTCTGGCATACAATACCGCCGCCAAATTTATCGGAACCGCCGCAATATCTACCGTGCCTTTGATTATTTCCGCGGTAATTTCGTCAGGAGCGGACGCTATGGTAAAGTTGTAGCCGGAATTTTCCATTACTTTAACCATACCCATACCGGTCGGACCCTTTATCGCGGTTATATTTATATTTGCTTTTGAATTATTTGAACATGAACATAAAAATAATGTAATTATTAGTATTATTATAAATTTTTTCATACTTATCTCCCCTATGCTTTAATTATATACCATTTTAGTATATTTGTCAATATTAAATTTTTAAAGTATTGTTATGGAACTTTTAAATTGTAAATTCGTCAAAATCTATTGCAATTAATTTGAGATAGTGGTATAATAATAAATGATGAAAATTAATTAAGGTGTATAGTGTGAGTGTAAAAAGTGTAAAAAAAACTCAATACAGCAAAACTGAACGCAGTGAACGCCGTACTACATGGTATTTTTTAATACCGAGTTTAGCGGGCGTGTTGTTGTTTTTCATTTTGCCGTTTATAGTCATAATATATTATTCGCTCATAGATAACCCAATCGGCCACCGCTTCGTATTCATGGATAATTTTATCAGTATATTAACAAATCCCGCGTTCCAGCGCGCTGTAACTAATACTTTGATGTTTTCATTGATAGCGGTGCCGCTGGCAGTCGTATTATCTCTATGCCTTGCAGTTCTGCTTGAAACAAATCTACCGCTCAGGACGCAGTTCCGGACGATATTCATCACGCCGATGATGGTTCCCGTTGCGTCGGTCGTGCTTATCTGTCAGGTTATATTCCATCATAACGGCGCGCTGAACGAGTTATTAAAGTTTTTGGGATTAGTTCCTATCGACTGGTTCAAATCGGGATACAGCCAAATCGTCGTAGTAGTATTATTTTTATGGAAAAACATCGGTTATAACATGATCCTGTTCATGGCGGCTTTATCGAATATACCGGTTGAAATCCTTGAATACGCGAGCATAGAGGGCGCCGGATCGTTCGAAAAATTTTTCCACATAAAACTAAGATATTTGTCGTCAAGTATATTGTTCGTAACGATATTATCTTTAATAAATTCATTCAAAGTATTCCGGGAAGTTTATCTTTTGACCGGAGATTATCCGTTTGACAGCTTATACATGCTCCAGCATTTCATGAACAATACGTTTAAGAACATCGATTATCAAAAATTATCGACAGCCGCTATTATTATGTGCATTGTTATGATAATTATAATCGGCATCCTTTTCATAATCGATAATAAAGTAGGAAAGGATATAGAAGAATAAGGATGATAGTAATTGATAAAATAAAAAAACATTTCAGAAATTTCAAACATTTCATTTTTGTAATAACGTCGTTGTCTTTATTATTGTTTTTGGCGGTTTTGATTATCACTCCGATAATTCTAACGATGTCGAATTCTTTCATGGCTTCATCTGAAATATCCTCGAACTACGGCAAAATATTTTCAAACGTCACGAGCGGAAGCAAATCATATATCGCCGAAACAATAAATTTAAAAATAATTCCGGATCTTATTGATTTCGGTCAATACATAACGGTATTAATAAAAAGCCCGCAGTATCTGCTTAAATTCTGGAATTCCGTGATACTGGTCGTTCCGATAATGGTATTCCAAATAGTATTGGCTTTAGCCGCCGCGTATTGTTTCGCCCGCTTTACGGGGCGGATCCGCGAAATGATATTTTTTACTTATATCGTTTTGATGCTTATGCCGTATCAGGTAACGCTGGTGCCTAACTATCTCGTTTCAAACTGGATAGGGATATTAAACACGCGCTGGTCGATAATATTGCCCGGTATATTCGCGCCGTTCAGCGTATTTATACTTACAAAATACATGCGGCGTATTCCGTCTTCGATGAGCGAGGCCGCGAAAATCGACGGGGCGAATGAGTTGCAGATATTCGCAAAGGTATATGTTCCGCTTTGTAAAAGCACGATATATTCCGTAGCGATATTGGTTTTCATCGATTACTGGAATATGGTGGAACAGCCGCTTATATTGTTGTCCGACAGTGAAATGCACCCGTTATCGGTGTTCTTGTCGAAAATTAATTCCGGCGACGTAGGATTAGCGTTCGCCGTAGCGACGATATATATGGTTCCGACACTATTGGTATTTTTATACAGCGAAGATTATTTGATTGAGGGAATCGCATACGCGGGCGGAATTAAAGGGTGATACTTATCTTGGCTAATATTTACAAGGGGGTTAAAAATTATGGAAACAAAAGCAATGAAACGCAGGAATTGGATAAAAAATATCGCTATAATATTTTTAATTATATTGTTAATACTGACATTTTTTTCACAAACGATCATGAACTTTTCCCTGTCCGAGGTTTCGGTGCAGTATCCGTCGTCAGGTACTATCACCACGCGCGTCAGGGGCAGCGGAACGGTCAAAGCCAACGATAACTATGTCGTCTACCTGAGCGATACGCAGGCGCGCGTCATCAAAGAAATCTACGTGAACAGAAATTCCACCGTTAACGCCGGCGACCAGTTATTCCTGCTTGAGGATATTGACAGCCCGGATTTAGAAAATGCAAAAATTAAATATGAACAAGATAAAAATGCTTACGATTATGACATTGCCACACTTGCAATTGACAAAGATTATACAAATTATAATAACAATATTAATTCATTAAGAAATGAATTAAATAGGTTAAGACAACAAAAATCCGAGGGATTCGATGCTACAGAATTGATAAAACAAATAAATGACGAAATAAAACAAATAAATAACGAAAAAAATCAAATAACCAGAGAAAAAGAAATATTAGACAGAGAAATTAAAAAATATCCGGAATCTGATTACAGTACAAGAGGCAAAACATCCGCGCAAGTATTAGCGGAAGCAAAAATTTTATTAATCGAAGCTGAATCAATCAGAGATAAACTTGAAATAGATTACGAACAAACAAAAACCAATTTAGAAAAAACGGCTAATTATAAAGAAAAAGCGGAACAATTATGGAAAGATGCCGTCAAAGAGTTTGATGATTTTAAAGAAACCAATACAGGAGGAAGCGTATCAGATGACGCTATAACTCAAAAACTTCGTTCGCTTGAAGCGTTGGAATTAACCAGAAAGAGAGCTTACGAAGAATTAGATTTAATGACTGCCGTTTGGAATAAAGAAAAAGAACATAAATATAACGCGTTTATTGAAGCGAGGAATGAATATTATAAAGCGGTAGGCAAATATCAAAACGGTGAGATCGATTTGGACGCATTAAGAGTGTTCGATGAAGCGTATAATAATGCCCTGAATGATTATGAAATATATTGCGCCACGACTCCGAGCGATGTGCTTAACCAGCACCGCCGGATTGAAGATTTAGATATAGAAATACGCAACGCTAATGAAGATTTGGATAAAATGCAGGAGCAGTATAAAAGTTCATCAAAAAATAAAGATATTGAAAAAAATTTAGACGATAAAGTTAAAGACGCGAAAGCCAATTTGGACAGGGCGCAAAAAGCTTTGGAAGAAAATCAAAAACTGAAAGAAAAATCCGAAGAAGAATTCACGAAAGCTAAAAATACCGCGGACAAATTTTATAGATTAACATTAGAAATGGAAGTTGAAATTTTAGAAGAACAATTAACGGAACTGGGTAAAAAAACTGATGAATTAAACAAAGAAATGAATGAATTAAACGATATCCCCGATGAAATTACGTTAAATTCTAAAATAAGCGCAAAAGAAACAGAATTAAAAAATGCACAAATAGATTTAGATAGAAAGAAAAATTCAAATAATAATGAACAGAACCGATTGGATTTAAAACTAAAAGACCTCGAAAAACAATCAGAACATATTGAAAAACTAAAAGAAGATTCCGAGAACACAGTAATCACGGCTAAAGTCGGCGGAAGGATTTCATTCAATTTAGTCGCGGGAGAAACCATTGAAAAAGGTCAGGAACTCGCACAAATCGAAATGGTCGGCAAAGGTTATTCCGTAACGTTCAATCTCACAAACGAGCAGGCCTCGCGCATCAAGCCCGGCGATACCGCTACCCCGCAGTATTATTGGGGGCCGTCAATTACGGCGGTCGTCGAATCGATAAAAAATGACGCTTCAAGCCAAGGCAGGAATAGAGAAGTAACGTTAAGCATCACCGGAGATGTTACAGTCGGTCAGCAGATTACTTTCACGATGGGTGAACGGGGGCAGAATTACGATATGCTCGTGCCGAAAAGCGCCGTCCGTGAAGATTCAAGCGGTAAATTTGTATTGATAGTTGAAGCTAAGAATACACCGCTCGGAAACAGATATACGGCCGTAAAATATGAAGTTCAGATTTTGGCGGAAGATGAAATGCAATATGCAATCACGGCGTCATTCGTTGGGTGGCAGTCTATCATAACTTCTTCTACAAGACCTATTTCCGGCGGTGAACAAGTGCGGCTTGCGAACCGTTAATGGTGATGTAAATGGGACTGAAAATAAATATTATCATTTACAGCATATTAATTGTAATAATATTATCGTTAAGCATATCAATTAATGCGATAGCCAATTCAGAAAATTCGCAAAAGGGCGCGGAACGCTGGATGACGAATGACGTCAACTCATTACGTTACGCGCAAATATCCGCATACATATCAAGTACAGCAGGTTATACTGAGAATAATCTGCCGCAGTTGAGAAACGATATAAATATGGATTTGGAAAGCGCGTCAATCAAATCGGAAAACGAAAACGCGAAACTTTGGATCGACGCGTACAGCACAGAATCCACAATCAATATAGACAAAATACAGACGCTGATTAACGTGACCGGAGTCGGAGGTGATTTCTTCTACTTCCACCCGCTGCCGTTGATAAGCGGTAATTATTTGCCGAGTGACGAAATCCTTACGGATTTTGTACTGCTGGATGAAATACTGGCGTGGCAGATATTCGGAGGATATGACGTAGCGGGAATGGAAATATATATATTTGAAGCGCCGTATACGGTTGCCGGTGTTGTAACGCGCGAATATGGCGAACTTTACAGCCTTGCTTACGGAGGGGAAAGCCCAAGGATGTATATGTCATTCTATTCGCTGAACAAAATCCAGCCCGGGAAAAATATAACCTGTTACGAAATCATCATGCCGAATCCGGTTTCGAATTTCGCGCTCGATATGATAAAAAAGTCGATGGGAGCAATTAATAAAAGTTCTGTGACATTTATCGAAAATTCAAAAAGATATAAATTATTAAATTTATATAAAACCATACCGGAATTGCCGAATCAATCAATGCGTATGAACAATGTAACATATCCGTATTGGGAAAATATCGCCGCAGTAAAAACTAATATATGCGCGATTATAGTGTTTTTCAACACCGTATTTATAGTTATAGGAGTATTATTTTCCGCGGTTAATATTATTATAATTGTAAAAAAATACGACATAACATTCAAACATTTAAAAAGAATAATAGATAAGAGGAGATTCTAAATTAATGAAAAAAATAATAATATTTTTATTGGTGATAACAATGTTATTACCTGTAGTGGCGGCCTGCACCGATAAAGCGGCGGAAAAAGTAAAAGTAATCAACGTATTTAAATCAGAAAGCATTTCGCTTCCGGACGGATTCAGCGCTTCCGGCAAAATGGCTTATGTTGACGGTAGAATATTGATACAAGGGTATGTTTACGACGAGTATTACAATTACAAACAAGTAATATATTCTGTAAACGAAGACGGTTCGGATGGAAAAGAAATTCTTTTGATGGATAATACAAGAGAAGAAAATTACAATGCATATATAAATACTGCTATATTTTCGCCTGCCGGAAATATTATGTATACGCTTGTAAAATGGTCGTATAATGAAGAGACATACGAATCAAGCAATGAAAGTTATTTTATTGTTTTGGATAAAGACGGCAAGCAGTTATCCTTCATGGATTTAAATAAAATGTTTGCGTATAAAGAAAATTTCTGGGGCGTTTATAATTTCTTAATGGATTCAAAGAACAATTTATATTTCGTCATTGAGAACGCCGTCGTCGTCACAGATGTAAACGGTACAGTATTATTTGAAGTTTCCGTCGGTTCGGACAGATATATCAATAACATATATCTCGATAAAAACGGCGATGTACTCGTATTGTATTATGATTATTCAAATGACTCATACAGAAACATCTTAAAGAAAATAGATTTAAATAAAAGGGATTTGGGAGACGAGGTATCACTTCCCTCCAGAGTTGAAAATTATGTTTATAATCTCATGCCGAGCAATGATCCGGTATATGATTTCTATTTCAATGATTCCTCGGTTTTGTGCGCCGTTGATTTAAAAAGCGGCAGCGTCGTTGAAATTTTAAACTGGATCAATTCGGATATCGATTCCAACTCGATGTATAATTTTGTTGTAATCAA
>WREN01000004.1 GCA_009779295.1 Oscillospiraceae bacterium
ACTTGACAAAACATTGTCATAATTCCCGCCGAAAATCTCCGCGCATTTTAGTATCGCTAAAATTGCCGCGGGATTTTTTGTTGTGTCAGTTAATAAAAAGTCCAAGGCTTTCTTTAGTTGTTCGTTGTGAGAACCCGCCGTCGCCAGCGCGTAAACTCCGAATGCGTGACCGTGCATATTATATCCGGAGATTTTTCTATTGAAAGGCAGATAATAACCGTACACGAATTTACCATCTTCTTGAATATTTCGCGCGAGATATTCCGCGTTTTTAGAAATTATTTCATCAATTTTTACTTCATCGCTGGAAAAGAACTCCATTGTTTTAAAAATTATCACGTTTTGAATATTTAAAACTTTAGCGTCAATTATTTGGTTTCGCGTTTGACGCAAATGCAAAACAATGTTTCCAATACTCAGCTGACATTTCTCACGCAAAGGGACGTCCGCCCAATCTTCGCCGACGAGTTCGTCGATTTTTTTGTTTTCAAACGGATAATATTCTTCGCTTTCGGTGTATTTTATCAGTGCGGCGGCGTTCACTTCCTGCTCCAGAAACGCGAAATTGTACATCGAATCGAACGAAATGCCGTATTTAAAATAGAACCGTTTGGTTTTTGCGCCAATTCATCCAATTCATCAATTGTTAATATTTTTTCGCTCACGACTAAATCCAATTTCAACCAATCGGGAGTGGATTTAATAAATTTGATATGTTTTAAAGCTTTATTACAAGCGGCTTGATAAGCAAGGTCAATGGTCTCTCCGTAACCGGCAAAAACTGACGCCCGATTGGATTTATATCCAACAGATACTAAAATTTTATATTTGTCAAAGTGAACATCTGCCGCCGCTGTAAGAAGTTTCTCTTTCAAATTATCAAGCCGTGCGAGGAAATTATCAACATAATTCGTGTCACTATTAATTCGTGCTTTCATATATACCTCTTTCCAAATATAAAAAATACGGGGGCAGGAAAACCCGCCCGCCGCAAATTTAATTATAAACTGATTCGGAAAATTGAATTATTCATTGCTTTTGTCTTTCTTGTCTTTTTTCTTAAATTTAAGCGCGGTACCACCCAACAATGCTCCAAACATGCCCGCTATGGCAGCAAACATATTATTACTATCGGAAGTCTGCGGCGCCCCAAGCGGTATATTCGTAAAGACAAAGTCATCTCCATCTCTGTCTGAGGCTAACAAATCACCCAATGCAATTTCATCGAAATAAAAGTCAACGTCTATGTCTGTATCGGTGTCAGTATCCGTGTCTGTGTCAGTATTATTGATATTATTTTGGCTATTTTATTTTTTTTTGCCTCTTTTAGTCTGGAGTTGGGGTTCTCCGTTTTCAGCCTCGTTTTTTTATTTTAAGACA
Source organism: Oscillospiraceae bacterium (assembly GCA_009779295.1). Lineage (GTDB taxonomy): Bacteria > Bacillota > Clostridia > Oscillospirales > CAG-272 > WREN01. Next base: position 1,381 of record WREN01000004.1, read on the forward strand.
GAAACGTGGTTACTCTGTCTTGATCCGCTCGCTCGTGAATGGAAAAATTATTGAAATAACGTTTGTTTTGATATTATACATTACAATGCCATATAATGTCAACAGGATTTTACATAAAATTAAAATTTTATGTTATCCAATTGTAAATCTTTGCGCTTTAACTATGAAATTTGATATTGTCTATAATGAAAACTCTACATTTTAAACCGCGATCAAATCAAACTTTATAGTTGAATTACGCGTAGCGGTTTGATTTTCCGGATCGTAGGTGTAGATTACCAAAACGGCATTATACTCACCCTTTTCAAGCGTCTTTAACAACGTGATATTTTCAAGATACATGCCCGGTTTCACCAAACCTGATATATACAAAACTTCATTCGTATCTTCTAAAGTTATCTCAAATACAAAACAACAATTGTTACCGGTCGGATTTACCAAGAATATTTGCACATCAGGAGAATTAGCGGGGATTGTAATGCTGTCATAACTTTGTAGAATAACTTTATGTTCTGCGAGTGGTAATGGGTACTCAAGTTCTGTAGCTGTGTACGGTTTAGCGTTTTCGTCCGGCATCACCGGCGTTGAAAGCGGGATCATAAACGGACCTGTTATATCATGAAAATCGGTTAATGGAAATATCAATACTGCGAAAGCAAATAACATCGCACATAAACATACCGTTACCGCAGATGCCTGTATTAAGTTACGCTTATGCTTTCTTACCGCTTTGATTTCTTCGGCACGGAGCAATACCCGTTTTGCGATCTCCTCACTGTTGAACATAGCAACTCCTCCTTTGGATGAGATTGCCCTTTAGTTGCGTGTGATTGTTTCCTATACATTTGAAATTACCTTTTATAAATTTTAAATCATTTATACATTTAGAGTCAAATAAACTAAAAAACTCGCACCCCGTCCGAAAAATATTTTTATAAACGCCTTCAATCATAAGTGAAACCATCGCTTTCCAGTTTCTTTTTCAATGCCAATTTCGCCCTGTATGCCAAATCCGTAATTTGTTTAACGCTCCTGTTCATAGCCTTACCGGCTTGTATGTAGCTCATATCCTCAAAATAGAGAAGATGTAAAACTGTATAATATTCTTCTTTTAAGCTACGCATGGCTTCCTGAACATAGCGCCTGTCGTCTTCACGTTCAATGAGACTTTCTACCGTATCGCCCTCATCCATAAGAACATCTGTAATTTCCTCATACGGGATATATTCTTTGTTCTTACGCATTTTCACATAACGTATCGCGAGATTTTTTGCAATCGCGAACAGATATGTTTTTAATGATGATTTCCTCGCGAATTTATTGCTTACGGCGAGCTGCGCGAACGCTTCAATCATCAATTGTTTCGATTCGTGATAGTCATGTACCATACCGTATATGAAATAGTACAATTCATCCTTGTACATCTCGACTATCTTCTCGAAAGCTTCGTTGTTACCCGTTATGTAACGGTTATATAATTCTTCGCCCGGAATGACATGCTCATTATCATGTTCCATCACAATCATCCCCATTCGTATGATATATCCTTTTTCGCCACATTATAACATAAAGTACTACTTGTTACAATAGAAAAATGTAAATTTTTCTGTTTTATTGTAGAATATTAACCCGGAATCTCCGTCTTGACAGCATTACTTTCAGTTTTCGTGTGCCATAGTTGTTCCGACTCCTGCGAAATTCCTCGATTACCGCGTTCTCCAATGTCGTGTCTACTGGCTTCGGTTTCTCTCGATAGTATAACGTGCTGCGTGCAATTTTCAATACCTTACACATCGCACAACCGCATGTATGCGGATATACTGTATTTTTTACAATTCTCGAAAATTACACGTCTTTTCGTCCACCCTGAACTTTGTTCAGGTTATCACCGCCGCCTGCTTTAAAATGTCATTCTCCATCCAAGTATCACGGTTATCACTCGGGCGTTTTATCGACGTCAACAGGCGTTGTCTTCGTGTTGTTTTTCGTTATAGCTCCTGTGGTACGTAATGGTTTTTTGGCGGTTTTGTTGAGATTGGGAGCAAGAATATGATGTAAAAAAGCCTTAGCCTTATAAGGCTTTTTTTATTTATCCACCAAATACCTCTCCAGCGTTCGATACAACTCATCGGTGTCGATCGGTTTCCCTAAGTGGTTGTCCATACCGGCCGCAAAACAGCGTTCGATATCCTCCCTGAAAACATTGGCCGTCATAGCGACGATTGGAATCGCCTTAGCTTTATCGTACTCGAACGCGCGTATCAAACGCGTCGCTTCATATCCGTCCATTTCCGGCATTTGAATATCCATCAATATAAGGTCGTATTTATCCGGACTTTCCTTGAACATATCAACCGCTTCAACTCCGTTTACGGCAAAATCGATAAAAATATCCGTGTCTTCCAGAATTGCCGAAATGATCTCGCGGTTTATTTCAACGTCTTCCGCGATCAATATCGTGGTGCCCTGATAATCGTAATCTTCTTTTATTTTTAAAGATTTACTTTTCAGTACCTCGTTATTTTCAATTCCGATAAATTTATTTATATTGTCAATAAGTATTGAGGGGAACAACGGTTTGGAAATGAAATGATCTACGCCGGCTGCAATTGCCTCCTTCTCAATGTCGCTCCATTCAGCGACCGAAATCATAATAATTATCGCGTTGTCACGAGTGAGTTTTTTGATTTTTTGGGTCAGCTCAATACCGTTCATATTCGGCATTTTCCAATCGACAAAGAAAATATTATACAATTTATCTTCGTGTTTATGGATTAAATCCAGCGCTTCGAATCCGTCTGCGGCGACGTCGCAGTACAAATCAAATTTTTTCATAACTTCCGTAAAATATTCCCGGATTTCAAGGGAATCATCAACGGCGAGTATGCGTAAATCTTCTTTATTTATATCAAGTTGAAAATACGTCTTTGCTTCTCCCATTTCATATTTTATCGTAAATATAAACTTCGCGCCTTTGCCGAGTTCCGATTCGATCCATATCCTGCCGCCCATCAATTCAACGATCTTCTTGGAGATAGAGAGTCCGAGACCGGTGCCGCCGTATTTGCGGGCAGTACCGCCGTCCGCCTGCTCAAACGAATTGAACAATCGGGATTGCTGTTCTTCCGAAATTCCGATTCCGGTATCGGAAACCTCGATTTGAATCATGGGATTGTCTTCAGAAGAGGGTAGATTTGTAGCGGTTAATGTAATCGTGCCGCCGTCGGGAGTAAATTTTACGGCGTTCGTCAGCAGGTTTGTGATAACCTGCGCCAGATGCTGCTCGTCTCCGATAATCGATTCGGGAATATTATGGTCGAGATTGACAATAAAGTTCTGATACCTTTCCTCTATGCGGAAGTTTATTACATTCGTAACGTTTATCAGCATTTTTTCGAAATTAAAAACGTCGAAGGACAAATTAAATTTGTTAGCTTCAATTTTCGACATATCGAGAATATCGTTGATAACACCCAATAAATGCTTGGACGCCCCTTCAATTTTTTCGAGACAGTATTCCTTTTTCGAAGGGTCTTTTGAACCTTTAGCGATGTTAGTCATACCGATGATAGCGTTCATAGGCGTTCTCATCTCATGGCTCATGCGCGATAAAAATTCGCCTTTCGCTATACTCGCGTTTTCCGCGATGTCTTTCGCCCGTATTATTTCGGTGATGTCGTGTATAATCACAAGGACGCCGGCAAATTCGCCGTTATCCTTATTAAACGGCAAAATATTTACCTCATATTTGTTGTTTCCGGTTGAAATTTCAAGCGTGTTATCTATCTTTACAGTTACGCGGCTGTCAATAATACTCTTGATCAACGCGGTTATTTCTTCCGTTAAAACCGGAGGCCGGTATCTTTCGACGATACTGTCAAGTTCCCGCCCCTGCAGAATTGAAATGTCGTCGATGTCGATTATGCCTGATATCGAATTGGTTCCCAACAAGAACTTTTTGTTTTCATCAATTATAAACATGGGATCGGGGCACGATTCCAGAAGCAGGCGGACATACATCTCCTGCTTTTGTTTTTCTCCGGTAATTATTTTATTAAGCCCCGCCTGCGTCTCAATATTTAATTTGTCGATTTCATTGCGTTTATTAATAGTCCGAAGTTCCCGCGCAAGTTTATTCTTTTCAATTTCGACCGCTTTCAATTTTTGCAGGAGCGCGTCGTATTCTTCTTTCGCGATATTCATAAATTCGCCACTGTTCAATTCTAAACCCTCGCTTATAAAATACAAATGACTAATGAGTAGTTATGGAATCTGTTAGTCGGCATACCGTTTTTAACCGATGTCGGGCAAATTTCGCCGCCTGAATATCCCGCCATAAAAGGAATATCGGAATTCATTGTATTCTTTATGCATTGGAGTTCCGCCAAAGGCTTTTGCGCGCCTAAAAGCGTTGCGCGCCGTACAACGCAAGGGAATAAAATTGTACCTTTTACATCAAGCAGTTCATTGATTTGTTTAAGAGCCTGCTTGGTCGTTATCAATATATCGTCAGGGTTACATGCAAGAATAGTCAATGTCGACCCTTCGTCGACGTCGCCGTAGAAAATAGCCGCGCCTTCATCCGTAAAAGCCGCGTGACCGCGGATTACCGGTATGCCGTCATAATCTTCGCGCTTCAGAAAATCTATCTTAAACGGTGAGAATTTAGCGATTTGAGTATATCCCCCATCCTCAAAATATTTAAGAGCAACGTCGTTATTTATTTCAAATACACAATTCCCGGCCGCTTTCGTTATATCGCCTTTTGAAGATACCGCGTTATCGGAAAGCGTCGCAACCATAAACCGCGGATTGATGTTTCCGTAGCACAATACGAACGGCATCGCGAATTTATTGTTTATACCGTTGTATATCGTATCGCATTCCGAAAAATCAGCCGTATCGTCGATAGCGCACGTTCCGAAAACCGGCGTGTCCGGTATGATATTTCTCCAAGCCCTTAAATACTCGTCACCCGCATGGATTCCGAACGGCGGAAACACAATCGCCATTTTAGGCTTTTCATCCGCCGCAAACTTTCCATAAGCTGTCTTAACCGGTCCGTCCACGTCCCCGCTGACATCGTCCGCAATACCCGCGATAAACCAGACGTCGTCCGACGTAATTATAAAAATAGTCAGAATCATTTCGCCGATTTCATCGTTTACAGCCTGCGACGAAGTCGTCACTCCCGCCAGGTCAAACGGCAGGCTATCGCAGATATGCTTCAAAACTCCGGTGCCGATAAATTCGGTGTGGCACATTATAATGCCTACCGTATGTTCAAGCAGGGAAATCTTTTCATCAAGCTGCGTTTTGATTTCGTTTAAAGCGATTTCCGGGTCGTCGATTTCATAAGTGTATACGCTTGCGCATTTTAACATAAATAAAACTCCTCACAAAATAAGAATAATCAATGAATAATTATGGAATCTGTTAGTTGGTACGCCGTTTTTAACCGACGTCGGACAGATCTCGCCGCCCGCATATCCCATCATATACGGTATTTCGGGATTTATAATTTTCCTTATAAGCTCCAATTCTGTCAGCGGTCCGACACGCTGCGTCATCATTCGCCGTACGATACACGGAAATAGGATTGCACCGTTTATATCCGGCATTTCGTTCAACTGTTCAATCTTCTGCTGCGTCGTCAGCATTACTTCGTCAGGTCCGCAAGTCAACAGGGTGAAAGTCGATCCTTCATCGACGTCTCCGCGGAAAATAGCCGTTCCGTTCTCCATAAAAGCGGCGTGTCCGCGTACAACGGGTATTCCGTCATAATCCTCTCGTTTTTTCTGATCAATTATAAAAGGTACAAATAAAAAGTTTTCCGCGAGCGCGCCGTTGCTTATAAACCCGATGCTTTCAAAATATTTAAAAGCGTTAATGTTGTTTATTTCCTGCACAAAAGGTCCGCTTGATTTTGTGATTTCGCCCCTATACGGCATAACTTTATCGTCCGGCAACGTCCCGATAAGAAAACGCGGATTGATATTCCCATAACACAATACAAAAGGCATCGCGTATTTATAATTTTTACCGTTGTATATGGTTTCGCTTCCTTCAAATGTAAGCGTATCGTCTATTGTAACCGTACCGAAAATCGGCACAGCCGGGAGAACCTGTTTACACGCGTTTATATATGCGTCTCCTGAATTTTTCAAAATCAGCGGAGGGAATATTAAAGCGAGTTTAGGCATTCCGGGCATCCCGGCGGCGGCTTTTTCAACAGCCTCTATAACCGGTCCGTCGATTTCGTCTTCAAGGTCTCCCGTTACGCCAGACTTAAACCAGGTGTCGTCTGACGTCATAACAAAAATCGTCAGAATAAGCTCGCCCGCTTCATTGTTGACCGCCTGTGAAGCCGTCGTCACCCCCGCCAAGTCAAACGGCAGGTTTTCACTTATGTAAGCAACAACCCCTGAAGTGATAAATTCCGGGTTGCACATAATTATGCCGACTGAATTTTCGAGAAGCGTTATTTTTTTCTCAAGCTGCGACTTGATTTCGCCAAGGGCGATTTCAGGGGCATCTATTTCATAAGTATAAACGCTTGCGCATTTTAACATAGTGTTATCCTCGTTTCTCACGTATTAAAAGTTATGATTGGCATTATACAACATTTATTAATTATTTACAATGGATAAAATTGTTAATTTTATCATAAATTAATTTTATTATAACGTAAGTTCGATAAAAACATAAAAAACAAACTCATGAATCTTACCGATTCATTGTGATTCATGCCTTCCAAGTAATTAATTATATCACTTTTATGCAAAATTTTCAAGAATAAATATGTAAATTATTTCTGTTCGTTTAGGTTTATGGGCGCTGTTAAAAATGAATCCGCTGAATCCGAATTTCACCAGTCGATAATTATAGTAGGTTCTTCATCAAACAAATAATAATTATAGTCATACCCTACATTTGTAGTTGTGTCAATAATTTTCAAAAATTATCTTGACTTTTTGATTTTTTTTTGCTATCTTATATTGATAGAATTGATAGAAAGGCTTGATTTTTAATGGAAAATATAAAATACAAAAAAGGCGAAAAAATTTTAGTAAAGACTCCCTATGGTCCGATATGCGCGGGCATGACTTGCACGGGAACTACTTTCACTCCCGCCGGAGCGGACAAGGAAGCGTGCGTTTTCACACGCATTTGGGATCAGGCGTACATGTACCCCAATTTTGATATGACACAAAAACCGATTGTATTGACGGATGATCTTTACAGTTGTAACGGAATCACGGCCGTTGACTGGAACCATGACGGAGTAGAGGATTTCGTCATCTCAAGCAGTACCGCGTTACTCTGGCTTTATGAACAGACTGTAAAAGAAGACGGCAGCATCTTCTTGGAGAACCGCGGTTTGATCAAGGATTACAAAACCGGATATAATTTCAACATACCGTTTTATCACCGCGAGTATGGATATATCGACGATCTGAGCGGGTATGTAAGCCTCGCGTTTTTCAACTATACTTTTCCCGCACATTATCCGGGCAGACGGGGCAGAGTAGACCTAATCATCGGAGACACGGCGGGCAAACTGTGGTGGCTGCCGGACGAATCGGAAGGAAACGACCCGCCGAAGTATTCGGGCGAAACCTACAAAAAAGACGAGGACTTGCTCAAAAATGATTCCGGTCATTGGTATAATAAAACTTACGGCGAATACTTTGCCAAGCCGAGCGATGAATTATTGGACGAAAACGGAAATCCGTTTGTTCTGGGAATAGTTTTCGAGCATAACAGAAAATACAACGGAGGTAACACAAAACCCTTCACGATCTACAACGATGAAACCGGTTTGTACGATTTGCTTGTACCGTGCGGTTATTACTACGAGATGAAATATCTTAAGTGCTTGGGACTTGACGGGAACGGGAAACCGACTTTCCGTGACATGGGTGCGGTAACCCCTGATTTGATGCTCGAAAAACCGGATTCGATGGTTTATCATTTTTCTCATTCGTTCAGCGCCAAAGAGAAAAAGCTCTATATCAACGATATAGGGCTGGGTACGCTTGAATATGACTTCGATTGGGAAAACGGAATGCCCACGTTCAAAAACGCCAGAAAGGTGTTCGGATACGACACGGACGCAAAAGGATATCTCACGGAATATATACTGCGTGACGATTCGACCGGTAAAGAATACATAAACGATTTCCCAAACAGGCTTATCCTGCATGAAATTGAGCGCGGCAAAGACGGCGTGAAAATCGCGTATGAGCCGATCAGGCTGAAATATGAAGCAGACCCCAACGTGAAACGGTTAGCGGATCATTTGGAGCCTGACAGGGGATCGTTCAATTTCAGCAGTTCGGAGACAGCGTTGAAAGCGGACGAAAAACTTGTAGAGCCTAAAGGGGAAACAGATCCGCAGGGTTTGGAGAATTGGGGATTCCACCGCAGCGCGATATGGAACTGGGACGGCAGCGGTAAAAACCATATCATAATCGGCACAGATACCGGTAATCTGCTGTTAGTGACGGACATCGGCGAATACTTCACGACCGGACTGTGCAAACTTTCCGATTATCTGAAGGATTCCGAAGACAATGTAATCAAGCTCCACAACCGCTCGAAAGCGATTGCGTTCGACTTGGACGGCGACGGGCGCGAGGATTTGATCGTAGGCGGGCAGAGTTATCAGCTGGGTGTTCCGAAAGACCCGTGTCCCGGTTCTGAGTTCGTAGCGTTTTTAAATCGCGGCGCAGATGAGAACGGCTTGCCCATTCTTGAAAAAATACCATTGATCCTTCACGGTCACGAATATATCACGAGTACGAATAAGCATGTTCATTTGTTCACTGAAGACATCGACGAAGACGGCGAAACAGAAGTCATATTAGTCGATCAGCGGAACGATAACATGGTAGGTCGTATATTCAAAAAGGTTCCGGATAAAACGGAATTGTACTATACCGGCAGCTACATCGAATACTTCAGCATAGACGACAGCCTCATGGACATCGACGGCGACGGCAAACTGGAAATTGTATTCGGCGGCGGGGAAACAGGATTTGTACAATATTACAAAATTGAGAAAGAGGAAATTAAATGAAAAAAGTATCACTACTCATCGTCATCTGCATGTTGTTCGCAATTATAGCGTGCGGAGCAAGCAATGAATCTGTAAACGAAACAAAAAGCACCGCTGAAACAACAGCCGCCGAAACTGCTGATCCGAATTACAGCGTGTTCCCCAAAGTTAATATGGAAGGCAGGGAATTTATTATTCTTATGCCGGATTACTTCATCGGATGGCAATTTAATCAGGAAGCGGAGAACGGCGAACCCCTGAACGACGCCGCATACAGGAGAAATACTGAAATCGAAGATCAGTTCAATATTACCATCAGGGCGCGCGGAGTTACCGACGATAACTGTCACAAGGAATTACTTAAACTCGTGCAGAGCGGCGACGATTCCGTCGATTTGGTATTGCCGCATCCGACTTCCGGAAACGGATATCCGCCGCTGATCACCGACGGATTGCTTCTTGAATGGTCAAACCTGAAATACATTGACTTTTCAAAACCGTGCTGGAACCTCGACATGCAGAAGTCGCTGACGATTGCCGGTAAACTTATGTATGCTAACGGCGCTCTTAGCACCGCTAACGCCGCTATAATCGCTTGGAATAAAAGTTTCGCCCATGATCTCGGCAGAACAGAAGATCTTTACAAGCTGGCTCTGAACGGTACATGGACGATGGACAAACTTATCGAATACACCAAAGACGTGTATATCGATGTCAACGGTGACGGAAAAGAAGATAAATTCGACATTTACGGTTATATGGCGAACAGTTCTGAATACAGCTACCTTTATTCAGGCGGCGTGAAGGTCGCGAGAGTTAACAGCGAAGGCAGACCGGAACTGACTTTTATGGACGATCGCCTCGCTACTATATTTGATAAAGTGTACACTTTGGTCAACAATTACGGTTCATTTAAACACCCTAACGTATATGAAAGTTGGGATCATTTCGGGACCGGCGGCGCACTTACAACGCCGTGGGACAGCGGTTACTCGCAATTATTCCGCCCGATGGAGTTCGACCTCGGCATACTGCCGTATCCTAAATTGGACGAGATTCAGGAAAATTACTACAACTGTACTGCCGGAGGTATCGTTGCCGTGCCGATCAACGCTAAGGATATTGACAACCTGAGCATAATCATACAGGCACTCATGGAAGGCAGTTACAAATACGTACGTCCGACATATATCGACACGGTTCTGTACAATAAATGCCTGCGCGATGATGAATCAAGGCAGATCATGGAAATGATAATGGACAGTTTAGTATACGATATTGGGTTTACTTTCATGGTTGACAAGAGTTTAACATATATCATAAACAGTCTTATATTGGATAAAAACAGCAAGGATTTCGTGTCGTATTATGAAAGCCGCAAAGACAAAATACAGAAGGAATTGGATAATTTATACGAAGCGGTTATTGCTTTGGACACGAAAGATTAACGCTGTTTCTGTGTTAATTTATACTATAAAATATCTATATATTCACATTTTATACATCAAATCGTCTCAAACTTAATGTCATTCCCGACCGCATACCGCTCGGCGCAGGAACCCGCAGGGGCATGAATTATTAACTCGTCACTGCAATTGGCAAATGCATTGATTTTAACCTCTGTGTTCCCGTTCGCTATCGTTACGCTCGTCAGCGATCTGCACCACTCAAACGCATATTCGCCAATTAGCGTCACACTTTTCGGTATCTCTACGCTCCTCAGCGAACCGCAATACGAAAACGCCTCGCTTCCAATATCTATTATTCCGTCCGGTATCGTTACATCCGCAAGCAGGGAACAAGCGTAAAACGTCCTGTCGCAAATACTTGCCGCACTTTTCGGTACCGTTAGTTCTGTCAGCGATTCACACCACGCAAACGCCCTTTCGCCAATACTCGTTATATTATCCGACAGCACCGCGCTTGCCAGCGAATTGCAATCAGCAAAAGCATCCTCCCCAATCTCCGTCACACTATCGGGTAGCGTCACAGCCGCGAGCGAGTAACAATCGTAAAACGCCTTATCTCCAATACGCGTAACGCTTCCGGGTATCTCTGCGCCCGCCAGCCAGTCGCAACCGGAAAAAGCGCCTGCCCCGATACTCGTCGCGCTGCCGGGGATATTCACCGCCGTGAGATTGGAAAAATCGCAATATTCTCTGTCGCCGGCTCCCCTCACGCGATCCGGTATAACGACTCCCATTTCGTTTATAAGTTCCGCTTTTTCTAATACCCCATTTTTATTGATTGTAAATTTGACAGCCATTTACGCCCACGGATTGGCCGACGCCGGAGGTTTAATTCCGGGCAGGAGAAATTGCTCCCATAAATACCACTTGCCGTCCTTTGCCTGACGCAGCATGATCGGACGTGGGCTGTCCGCACCGCCGCACGCTACATACAACTTGGCATAACCCTGATTGTCATAGCTGTACGGAGTATCGCTGACAACGACCGTATACGGTTGCGACGGAGTATAGTCGTTTTGCGGGACAGCTCCCGCGAAATACGACCGCGCAAGAAATTCTCCCTTGTTGCGTTGTCCCATTTCTGTTTTAAGCATCTGGAGTTCTCTCCCGCTCAACGTACTGAAGCCTTTCAGGAAGGTCATCATCGCGACGGACTCGATCTGGTTTTTCGTGTATGCGTTGAGAGCCAGAACAAACATTGCCGCCGTATCGTATGGAGATTGCATTTCCGCCTGCGGAAGCGCGGCAAATTCCGCATGAGTCATGGGCAGCGCGGAAAACGCTATGGATTTGGTTCCCCCTCCGGTCGGTTTTTTAGATTTATCAAAAAATTCCATCTAATCGTCCTCCATTTTTTATTTTTATCTTCACCTTATTATTTATTATCCCCTGTCTCATACTAATATTATAGCGGAATTTTATATCTTGTCAATGCTGTCTTAATTTATAAAAAATAAAAATTTTGCATATTAATTATTTTTATGATATAATGTGTATATCTTTTTAAAATGGTAAGGGGAATTTTTATGGATAAAGTAAATTTTAATTACGCCTTCGGAGCGCCTCACAGGATAACGCTGTCAAGACCTTCGGCGAGTGAAAAGACCATTTTTGACTTGCAAAATAACCTTGTCAAAATCAGTTGGGGCTGGGGCAATCTCAAAGATAAATTCCCGCTGAGCTGGCAAACTGTACCTATGGATATATTTTTGGATTTGAAAATTTTGATTGACGGCAAACCGGCTGAATTCGCCGAATGGAGACGTACCGCAAGCGGAACACCTATGCTTGCCATAAACGGCGACGGATATATTATAGAAGCGATAGCGGTCGAATGCGGATGCTTGATTAAACTTTCGGCAACGCGCGATTTATGCGTCGTACTGACGCATACGAACGGTTGGGTAATTAGCAATCAGGGATGGATTGACGGCGAAAACACCAATGTGCTTATGACTATGAATCATGAACGAGCGGACAGGCTTATTGCCGTCGGTTCCGGCGCGGACTGTTATTCTCTGCCGACGGAAGCCGGATATTCAAAATCGATGCTGTCATGTTTTAAAGTTGAGCCCGGTCAAACCAAGAACGGGTTCATCTTCATGCCGTACAAAGATTATTTTGAGAATATTGATAAAATCCTCGCGTATGACTTTGAAAATCTTTTTAATCAAGCCAAAAACGAATGGGACGAATATTTAAACAAAGGTATTGAATTTATCATACCGGACGAAAGCGTTTTGCACTGTTACAAAAGCTGTCTCGCGGATTTATTCGTCATGCGCGAGGAATTAGCCGACGGTTATACGGGCGTTTGCTGCGGAACTGAACATTACCGTTCGGTGAACAGCGGCGAACCCGCGCTCGCCGCGATGTTTTTTGACAAAGCGGGATATACTGAAGAATCTCTTTCAGACATGCGCGTCTATTTCGACGGGCAGAACGAAGACGGCTGCTGGGCGTGCAACAAAGGTTGGGAGCGTGATAGTTGGGGCGTCGCGTACAATAAATCCTTGCTCGCACTGGAACATTACAAATTGACGCGCGACACAGATTTTCTGCGTGAAATATACAAACGTATGAAACGTTCCTCGCTTTGGAATCACGCGGCAAGGCAGAGAAACAAGATAGACGTAACTTCTCCATATTACGGTTTGTTGCCGCGCGGAATGGGAGACTGCGGGCTTATGAACGGGTGTGATTATTACGGAGTGTTCTATCCGGGCAATTTTATGGTGGTTGCCGCGGACGGCTTAACTTTGGATGCGGCGAAAATTCTGGGCGAAGCGGACGTTGATTTACTTGAGGAAATTTATCTTACCGCGAAAGCTGATCTGATTAAGTCTGTCAGGAATAATTCAAAGAAAGACAACGGAATTGAATACATTCCCGGAATCGCCGGCGCGGATAATTCATCGCTGTTCGGATGTTTGTTCGCTTATTACCCTGCGGGACTGCTCGACAAAGACGATCCGCTGATATGCGGAGCAGTGCAGCTTTTTGAAACACGCAGGAAAAGCGAAGGCGGATTGCCGATAGGTACGGGCTGGATGAAGGAAGGCTTGTGGGTGGCTATGGCGTTAGACAATCTCGCGTCTGCATATCTGCGTATGGGAGAATACGATAAAGCGAGCGCGTATCTTTATCCCGTTTTGAATCACGCGTCGCCGTTTGTGACTTGGTGCGAGGAGCGCGGTGCGGAAATAGATACGCCTGCGAAGGGCGGAGATATGCAGCATTTGTGGACGCCTGCAGCGGTATGTCAGTTTATGCGCGATATGATGATAATGGAACGCAAAGATTGTTTGCATATTGCGTGCGCGACGCCGAGACATTGGCTTTCGGAAGGGCAGAAAATCGGCGTTAAAAACGCGTCTTCTCATTACGGAAAATTGGATTTTGTTATCGGAAACACTCCTTACGATACGGTTTTAATAAAATTATCCGCCGAAAGAAAGATAGAAACTCCCGTTGAGTTTCATATCAGGCTGCCGCTTGAAAATTATTCGTTTGAGGTTGCGTCGGCTGAATGCGAAGTAAACATAGCGGGTGAAAGTGTTACGATGAAATCAGGCGCAAGAGAGCTGGAAATTGTTTTAAACGTTGTTAAACAAACAAAATAATAGTATAATTTCTCAAAAAACAATTAAGATTCACCTTCACCTAATTTAATTATATGCACCGAGCCGAGTCTGTCCGCTCCGCCTACAGCTAAATACCGACCGTCAGGGGATACGGCGATGCTTGAAAGTATATTTGCCGCCGTAGGACCGTCCATCCATCCGGGCGAATTGTAGTTTACAAATCCAAGCTGATGAAGCCCTGTTTCTTCATCAAAAGTGAAAATAGTGTTGAGGTCTTCGACATCTCCCGCCGTTCCGTAAACCTTTTTTCTGTCCGGAGTAACGCACAGACAGCGTACAGGTCCATGTGAAGCGGCGTTTCCGTAACTGAACACTTTCCCATTTTTGTACGTAGCAAAGAGTCCGTCTCTGGTTCCGACGGCCATTTGACCGCAGCTCATCTCAACCGTAGCAGAAGAAACGGCAAGATACCGCCTGCCCGTCACTTCAGGCAGTTTTATTCCTTCCGGAAACTGTACCGATCCGGGCTGTAATTTGGCTTTCAACCAATCACGCAACTCTGCGGATATTTCTGAGAACGGTTTGACTTCCCCGACAGCGTAACTGAAACTGAACGGCGTGTAAACTGCCCACTTGTTGTTCTCTTCCCTTTCAACCATCCGGCTTTTCAAAATGCAGCGCCACACCATTACATTTTCGTCGGCGTCCGCAGCTTCTTTGGAGTCGAAATATATTTTCTCACGCGGAATGATTTTAAAATAATAGACTTTTTCTCGTTTTTCCGCTTCTACGAAGGCACTTTCAGTGTTCGGCCAATCCAAGAAATCGCCGTAAGCGCCCAACGGAGCCGTACCGCACAATCCGTGTACGTTCATTTCGTCGTCCCACGCAATGCCGATGACGGACGAATCACATATGTCCGGCGTGTGTCTCCATAAACGGATAGGTATTACATTGCCTATCGAAACCGGTACAAAAGGATTATTCCCCGATACTTCTTCTCCGGCGTAAAGCTTTAGATTCAAGCTCAGTTTGCGTTTTGTTTCGGCGACCGCTTCTTCCGAATATGGTTTCACAACGATTGGTTGTTCCCACACAGGTCCTTTTATTTCCGCGTTAGGACGGAACTTCGCCAAATCAATACAGAAAAGCGCCGACGCAGATTTATAAGTTTCCGTCGGGTCTTTTTGTATCGGTGTAGCACTGCCCATGCAATAGAAAATATCCCTTTCTTTGTCTATACACATTACATAAGACCCGCTGTAGTTTTGTTCCTGCGAACCCATGAGACCCAATATCTCAGGTCTTTTGCCCGCTTTAAAATCCCAGCGGTGGAAAATACGGTATTGGTTCGGAGCATAGAAAAATTCATCCTCCGGCAAGTCGAATTTGAATCCGGAGAGCGCGTACCAAAGTACACCGTACTTATCTATGGCAATTTCATCCAGCGACAAGGGATCAGGGGAAAAGTCGTTCACATAATCCACAGGGCTGCGTTTACCTAACGATTCTACTTTTAAAGTGTGTGTATCAAACAGATAAATATCCTCCGAAGACGTGGATGTAAACACGAATTCATGATCCGAACAGTTACAAGCCTGTGATAAATACCGGTACCACGTATTGTTTACGAAATTATCCGGATACGCGGGCAAACGCCAGTTCAAATCCTCTAATTTTTGCGTATCGACATTTATACGGAAGAGAAAGCCTGTTTTCGTCATACAATAAATATTTCCGTCAGGACCCAAATGCATCCGGTAGCAATAAACTTCGGCCGCCTTGCCGAGGTCTTTGACAGAACAATTGTCAAGTGAATAACGGTATACATGCCCGCGCATAAACCCTATGAAATAATAACAGTTATATTTCGATTCGTAACACGCGCCGTATATACTTTCACGCGGAACCGGAATACCCAGATTTTTAGTTTCGCCGGTTTTGGGGTAATAAATGATAATTGACGAACCCGGGAAACCGTCGTAAACATGATTTATATGTGCAAACGGCATCCATTCGTTATGATGATTCGGGCGGCCGGTGGAATGGGTGGCTGCGATTACGCGTCCGTCGGGCAGAAAATCGATGGATTCATGCAGTTTTGACTGCGGAAGCATACGTTCCTTCGGCAAAACCGCTTCTTCTATTTTCAAGACGATTTTTTCTTCGTTTTTAGCAAAATCATAAGCCATCAAACGCGTATGCTGCCCTGCGATGCCCTCGTTGGCTAAAGATACATAAAGCATTCCGTCGTAGGGTGAAACATTCATCCCCCAGCAATGAGGATAGTTTATCTTCCCCGGATCGGCTATTATCCGCACGCCTTCCTGATTGATCAGGCGGAATTTTTCCGGATCCGTATACCTGCCGAAATAACTTGATCTGCCTTTTGGAATACTCATAAAAAACCTCCTAATTTTTTTAAAATCATATCATAATGTAACATATATTTCAAGTGCATATTGTATATAATTTATTAAATGTCAAAAATCTTAAAAAAAATATCTTAGATGAACGTTTTTTATTGACTGATAAATTGAAATATGTTAATATGAGAATATAAAAAATTATAGAAAAGAGATATAATCATGAATAAAATTATAAAAGCAAAAGAAACCATAAGTTCAAAAGAACGGGTGCGCCGTGTGATACGGCACGAAAAACCTGACAGAGTGCCTATAAATTACAGTACAAATGCCGGAATAAGAGCGCGTTTGATGGAATATCTGGGAATTGGTCCGAATGATCATACGGAATTGCTCAATCAGCTCGGCGTAGATTTCCGCGGAATCGGGGCGGGATATACCGGTCCCGTGCTTCACACGACAGATCGTAAGGACAGAATGGTAAACGGCATGTACGGCTACGTTACCAAATGGATAGAACACCCCTCCGGCGGTTATTGGGATTACTGCGACTTCCCGCTTGAATTTGCGTCAGCCGAAGAAGTGGCGGAATGGGTAATGCCCGACCCCGATCATTTTGATTACGATTCGCTTGAGACGCAAATCAAAGCAAATGACGGCTACGCCATACATCTCGGAGGCGCGGGATTGGCTTGCGTTATCAACAACGCCGGGTTTTTCCGGGGCATGGAACAGGTGTTTGTGGATTTGATAACGGACGACGAAGCGGGGCTATTACTGATAGACCGTTTTATCAACCAGCAGTTCGCGGTTTTGGAAAGATCTCTTGCCGCCGTTGATAAAACAGCTAAAAAACAAGACCGAAAAGTAAATGAAATAGTGGATTTCGTTTGGATGGGCGAGGATTTGGGCACACAGCATACGCCGCTTATTTCGATGGAATTATTCAGGAAATATATTTTATCCCGGCAAAAACCTTTCTTTGATTTATGCGGGTATTACGGGCTTCCGACGCTGTTCCACACATGCGGTTCTTCAAGCTGGGCTTATGAGGAATACATAAAAGCCGGATTAACCGGAGTTGAAACATTACAGCCGGAAGCGGCGAATATGAGTCCCGAATATCTCAAAAAGACGTTCAGCGGGCGGCTGTTTTTCCATGGATGCATATCAACGGGCGGCGCGCTGGCTTTCGGTGACGTTGAAGATACGGTAAAAGACTGCGTAAACATACTTGACATAATGATGCCCGGGTATGAATATTGTTTTGCCCCGACGCACGCCATACAAGACAACACTCCCGTGGAAAACATAGTTGCGGCGTATAATACCGCTCACAGAGTCGGAATTTATTAAATTTAGAGACAAATTAATATTTTAAAAATGAATAAATATTGACAAATAAAAAAGAGGATTGCAGAGCGGCATATTATGAGATAACTTTGAAAAAATATAGATAAAGAGGGAATTTAAATGAAAAAAGAATATAAATATCTAAACAAAACTCCACGTGAAATATTATCAATGCTTACGTTGCGTCAAAAGGTCGCGCAAACCATCGTGCCGGCGTATTACAGTTTTACACAGGGCCGCGAAGCTGTCAGAAACGGGGTCGGCGGTTTATGGCCGGTTTTATACGCAGGGCAAAACTATTCCGGATCGGACGTCGCGGCCGATACGGTCGAACTTGCCGAATTGGCTGAAATTCCTCTGTTCATCACGATGGATATGGAGACCGGTACGGGGCAGGTAATCCATGACGGATTATGCACGGAATTCTCCGAACCTATGGCTTACAGCGCGATCGCCGATATTGCCGACGCAGAACGCCTGGCTTATCTACAGGGCAAAGCGATGGCCGCGGAAGCGATGAGCATCGGGTGGAATATGACGCCTACGCCGGTAGTAGACGTAAATATCAATCCGTCTAATCCGATAACGAACATACGCTCATGCGGCGACGATCCCAAAAGGGTTTCCCGTATTATGTGCGCCATGATACAAGGTATGCAGGAAATCGGAATTATCCCGATGGCGAAGCATTTTCCCGGCGCAGGTATGCAGAAAAATGATTCGCATTTCGACTGCGAACGTATCACCCTGACGCAACCGGAAATGAATGAAGTACATTTAAAGCCTTTCAGAGACGCTATACAATGCGGTCTGCGCTGCATAATGACTAACCACGCCATTTACGAAGCATACGACAAAGACAACGTTTCGACGCTCTCACCCGCTGTTATGACCGATTTGTTACGAAATAAATTGGGGTATACAAATCTCGTTATGACTGACGCCATGGGTATGCAGGGAGTCACGGAGCAGGGTAAAGGTTCGGAAGCCGCAATCAAAGCATTAGCGGCGGGCAACGATCTTATACTCGCGCCGTCGGGAAACGACAGCGTTATAGACGATATAGTTGCAGCCGTCGAAAACGGACGGTTATCCGCCGATATAATTGACGCGGCATGTCTGCGTATTCTGGAAGGCAAGGCTTGGCAAGAAAATTTTAAAACGAAACTTTCTTTTCCTGATGGCAGTAATAAAAAACTCGCGGAGGAAATAGCGTCGAAAGCCGCTACGGTCATCCGCGATGTAAATCAATTGCTGCCATTGAAAAAAATTGATGGTTCGATATTGGTCATCGAACCGGCACATCCGAATAAATTGCTGGATTACGGATTGTATACCAACACGACTATGATATATAACATTCTGAAAATTGAACATCCGAACGTTAAATTCATGCTGTTCAAGGGCGACATTGACGAATCCGAAAAACAAGAGTTGGCGAAACAGGCAGAGGAAGCCGAATATATCGTAATAAGTACGTCGTTCAGGTCGTATGCCGGACAGGTCGGATTACTGACCGAACCGCAGACCGACACATTAAGGGAGATCGCGGCTGTAAACCCGAATATCATCGCCGTCACGGCAAATCCTTACGCTTCAGCGCAAATACCGTTTATCGGCACTGTCATGTGCGGATACTCAACTTCCAAGGTTATGGTTGAAGTGTTAGTTGATATACTCGTCGGCAGGCGGTCCGCTCAGGGTAAGTTGGGAATCAGGCTGCCCGAAAAGTTCGATTCATCGTCGGTGAGTGTCTCGGCACATGATTAGAAAAGCAAAAAAATTCAATCCCATATTGAAGATGAAAGCTATTTTTCATTTGTGTATATTGTGGTTTTATTCATAATAATATGATATAATATTTAAAGAAACAGTACGTATATTCAGGAAAGGATAATGATTTATGAAAAATATTAAAGCAGCCGCAGTAATTTTTTTAATCTTTTTGTTATTCACGGCTTGTTCGTCAAAGGAAATAAACAATAATACAAATTTGAACGCAAACGATCCGTCTGAACCCCAATCCTCAAAAACTGTGGAAACAGAGCGTCCGAATATACCTGAAGGAACGAACTATGGTGGTTATGAACTCAGGATATTGACGCCTGAAGACCATATAAGCGGTATATCCGCATATGGGGATTTATATGTCGAGGAGGAAGTTGGTGAAACGCTCAACGACGCGGTTTTCAGAAGAAATATGATGGTTGAAGAATTGATGAACTTTAAAATCACAGTGACAGTAAAAGGCGTATGGTACGAATTGGCGGCATTCGCGCAAAAAAGCATACAGGCGGGAAACGACGATTTCGACGTTGTTTACGGCGCGTACCAACCGACTCTGGCATATAACGGCTGCCTGTTTAATTTATATAACGTCGATAATATAAATTTATCAAAGCCGTGGTGGAATCAGCGTTTGATAGAAGATTTGTCATATAAGCAAAACAAGCTGTATTATATTAACGGAGATTTAACATTTCTTGATAAATACGGTATTGCGTGTCTGTTGTTCAACAAACAGCTCTTCGACGATTACGGTTTCGAATATCCGTATGAGCAAGTAAGGCAAGGTCGATGGACGTTTGACGAATTTACGAAACTCGTAAAGGGTTTCGGTACAGATTTGAACGGCGACGGCAAAATGAACGAATACGACCTATGGGGATTATCAGGGAACGTTGCGGAAATCTTCCGTTTTATGTATGGCAGTAACGAAAGGATCATGAGTTTCAGCGAAAATAATACGATACCTACTCTGAATTATTTTAACGAGCGGCATATAAATATCGTGTCGAAAATAGTCGACGTTCTTTCCGACCGTGCCAATATTTTAATTGCGGATTCAGGGCAGCTAAGCCATTTAGCGGATGGTTATGCAGGAGGTGATCTTGTAAACAGAAGCGGGAGAACATTGTTAATTTCCGGAATGGTCGGATCGATCCCGGATATGAGGGCGGTCGAATATGATTTCGGAATTATACCGTTCCCTAAATCCGAAGCGGCGCAGCAAAATTATTATTCCATGGTAAGCACGTACGGCTGGGGCACCGCTCTCGGTATTCCGATAACTAACACAAACGTTGAGCGTACCGGCTTGATTCTCGAAGTTATGGCGGGATATTCCACCGACATTATAATTCCCGCGCTGATAGACGTTTCTCTTAAATCGAAATACGTTCGCGACGAGGAGTCCGCGGAAATGCTGGAGATTTTGTTAAAATCTACATTTTACGATGTGAGCAATGAATACGCATGGGGCGGCGTAGTATGGAACGGCTTAATGGGTATTTATTATGACGCGGTAAGGAACGGGTTCGGCAAGTTTGTTTCGTCGATGGAAAGCCAATTGAGCAAAGTTGAAGCGGACACGGAAAAATGGATCGCCGCATTTGAAGAATTGAATTAAGGAGAAGATTCGTATGGAAATAAGTTACAAAAAAGGTCAGCGTGTGACACGCAAACCCCTCATCAAAAAGACAGGCGCGCTTTGGATCGGCATGGAACAAACCCCGGTTGTTTTTGACGGCAGGATGATATTTATTGAAAGCGTCATGGAGTTTGAATACCGCGAACCGGAGAAACAATTTTATATCCGCGCCCGCGATCATAAAAACAATAAAATTTATCCCGAATTCGCTCATGGTTATCCGTTTGCCTCGGCTTATACGGAAAACGATGTGGTTTATGTTTTCTGTACGTCGCTCCGCGCAAATCGGCCGATCACTATGTATCAGGGTGATAATCCGATTGAATGGTACGACCCGCGCGGAGGATGTTCCGTAATGATGTTTTGGTCGTCAGATTTGAGCAACTGGCAAAGCAAAGAAATCCTCAACGTTTCCGGCTGGCGCATGTGGAACACCTCTGTCTGCAAGGGGTCGGACGGGTATGTTATGGCGATAGAAGTTGGCGGCGAGGGTACGGAAGAATTCGCCGGGAAAGGATTTACTTCTTTTTTTTCAAAGTCGGACAACCTGTTTGACTGGCAAATGATGGGTAATGATTGCTGTTACACCCGTGACAGATACAACGCTTGCCCCGCATTGCGCTATTTTGACGGTTGGTATTATATGATCTGTCTGGAAGCCCTGCCGGTTTTGCGCTATGCTCCGTATATTTACAGATCGCGCGATTTTATCGATTGGGAAGTAAGCGTCCACAATCCTGTCATGATGTACGGAGACGACGACAGAGTAGCACATCCGCTTTCGAATTTTTCGGAAGAAGAAAAAGATTTGCTGGAGACGGGTATAAACATCAACAACAGCGATTTAGACCTTTGTGAATTTGAAGGCAGAACTTATATTTATTACGCTAACGGCGATCAAATGACTTACAGTTTTCTCTGCGAAGCCGTTTACGACGGTCCGCTGGAAGAATTTTTGAAGGGATTTTTTGAATGAAAAAATTATTAATTATATTTATCGCGATTTTATTTATGCTCGTAAGCTGTCAGGATAATTTTTCCGAAATCGTAAAAGATACCGAATCCGGTTTTACAGAAATTGAACAAGAAGAAACAACCACGGATTACAGGGCGGTTTATCTCCCGGCAGCCGATTACGGCGGATATGAATTCAGATTGGTAAACGTTCCTTCCGAGATTTCGAGGATGCACACCACTTTTATTATCGCGGAAGAAACCGGGGACCTTGTAAACGACGCTATATACAGAAGAAACAGAATTATTGAAGAGAAATATACTATAATATTTCGGCAAACAGAAGTTTCAGGGTATGAAGCGCTTACTTCGGCATTTCAGAAGAGCGTTAATTCCAATTCGGACGATTTCGATTTGGGGCAGATGGCGGGAGGTTTGACCGGCGCGTTCACCGAAGTTCAAACCGGCAGAGCCGTACTCCCGAAAGACCTGCCGTATTTAGACGTTTCACAGCCGTGGTATATACAAGGGGTAAACGAACAGTTTACCATCGCGGGGAAAATGTTCCTCGCGTACAGCGACGAATGTTTAAATCTTCTTGAACAAACCCAATGCGTGTTGTTCAACAAAAAAATCTCATCGGACTTTGGATTTGAAAGCCTGTATGATCTTGTAATAAACAATAAATGGACAGTGGATAGATTTTTCGATATGGCGAAAGCCGCCGCGGACGATTTGAACGGCGACGGCGCAATGACGGATACCGACAGATTCGGTATAGTTTCGACTCATGATTTCTTTTATCCTAACTTTTGGACTTCGGCGGGGATCAAGCCTATCGAGCGTGACAGCGACGGCTTGCTTGTCTTTATAAAAAACGCCGAAAAACTCTACAGTATTCTCGACAAAGTTTATGAAAACGTACATGTGGGAAGCAAGATATTTTTTGAGACGCATACCGATAAAGCTCCGTCGTACAGTGGCTTGGACGCTTACAGTGTCGCGAGACATATGTTCGCGAATAATCAGGGTCTATTTTATCCCAGCGGGCTTGGAAGCGTGCAGGAACTGCGCGGAATGGATACGGATTTCGGCATACTGCCTTTTCCCAAATACGATGAAGCTCAGGAAAAATATTACACAAACGGCTGGGACGGCTGGATATACTGTGTTCCCGTTACAAATCCCGGTCTTGAGAGGACAAGCATAATCATGGAAGCCCTCGCGGTCGAATCGAAGAATCTGGTAATTGACGCCTTTAAGGAAACGGCCCTGCGCACGAAATACGCGCGGGACAACGAATCACTTCAAATGCTCGATATAATCGAACAGAGCAGGACAATGGATTTCAGTATAGGTATTGTGTCTCAGGTACGAATGAGCCTTGTGAATGACGGACTCGCTAAGGGGAACAATAATTTCGCTTCTTCGATTGAGAAGAATATGAATCAAATTGAGAGACGCTTAACAGATTTGAATGAAGCCGCGCTGGCTATTAATTAAAAGGAGATAATAATTATGGATAATAAAAATATTTCCGCGCATGATTTAGTTTTCCTGTCACCTGTTGACGACCCGACTTACGGAATACCGATAGGGGACGGAAGCACTGGTTGCTTGATTTGGCCGGAAACGGACAAACTCGTTTTCGCGGTCAACAATACCGATCTCTGGGATTTTCAGGACGAAAAGGAATCTTTCAGCAACTGGTCGGGCGAGGAGATGGAATACAGCACTTCGCTGCGACATGCGGGACGCATGGAGTTGCGGTTCAACGCGCCTGTGTTCGACTTGCTTTACCAGAAAGATTACGAAGCGCGGTTATCTCTTGCCGACGCTTGCTTGAATTTACACGCGCAAACGTCTTTTTCGAACGTTTCCGTAAGCGCGTTCGCTTCGAATGAAACAGGCGTGACCGTCATAACATGCGAAGCGGAGTTTGAAGATTCGACCGCTCCGGAAGTTTTATTGGAACGCTGGGGGAGCCGCACGTTCGCCGGATGGTATTCCTATGTCCGCCGCGATCCGACAATCGGCTTGGCGGGAACCGAAACGGTTACGGATAACGAATCGATCTATATAATCCAGAAATTGAATGGGAATGCTTTCTGTATCGCCGCTACGGTTGAAAGTTCGTCGTGCGTTGTTGAACGTCTGCACGGACGCGCCGGAAAATTTAAGTTTACGAATGGTAATAAAATCAGTTTCAAGATATATCTCACAGTCACCGGTTCTAAACTTGAAGCGGAGCAACGTTTGAACAAAGCTAAGCAAATGGGCGCGGAAGAAATTTACAAACGCCACGCGGCTGCTTGGAATGAAACATGGGAACGTTCTTCTATATCGCTTCCCCACAACTATATCGAAAACCTGTGGTATTTGAATATTTATTACGCCAATTCGCAAATGCGCGGCAAATACCCGCCGCATTTCTGTAACGGGATTTGGGGATTCCAGCATGATTTTGTGCCGTGGAATTACTACTTTCACTACAACATGCAGCTCGGTTACTGGCCTTTACTGACAGCCAATCAACCGGAACTTTTAAGACCGTATATGGATTTCCGGTTCAAGCAATTGCCGAACGCGAAAAAATTCGCTTTGAAAGTTAAAGGCGTAGAGGGTGCTTTGTACACGGACGTTTCGTCCGCTACGGGGGCGTGCGATCTCGGAACCGTCAACAATCTTACTCCGGGGTCGCAGATTGCCCAGACTTTCTGGCAATATTACAAATATACGGGAAACCGTGAATTTCTTCTGGAGAAAGCCCGGCATATAATAATTCACACGGCTATGTTTTATGCAAATCTCGTCAAGCTCGGAGAGGACGGATTATATCATATTTTCAGGTCCGAAGCGTATGAAGCCTCCCCGATAATGGACGATTCTGTTACGGACCATTCAGCTATGCGCGCGATTTTTAAGATTGCCATCGATTGCATGACTGAATTAGATAAATTTGAAGAATTGGACGAAGATCACCGCGAAAAGATACAACATATTTTGGAAAATCTTGCGCCATTTAAAACTGTAGGATTACAGGAAGACGAATATTACGAAAAAGACGGAAACAAATATATCGCGGAGGGAGTGGGCAAAGACAAGCTGATAAATATGTGTTTGGCGCCGGTAACCGGGGTATTCTGCGGCGACAAACGAAACAACAGTTTCGAAGATTCGGAATACTGGAACAGTTTGCCGGCGGGGACGTTCATCCGCACGACGTTCAATTCCGCAAATCTCAAAAAATATTACGGATTTCCGGTGCCTGAATTATCAGCGGTTATACCGAGCGGAGTTGTCGGGTTAAAAAACAGGGGTGATGATTTATTCGATGCGCTCGTCAATATTTTGCGGCTTGAAAAACGAACAAAAGTAAACGAAGAGCAACTGAACCTCAATGACAACGACGAAGTGGAAAATATGGGCTGGCAGATAAACATGATCGCTATGGCAAGATTAGGACTCGCCGAAGAATTAATGGATACGATCGGCGACGCTATAAAAACATGGCAGTGGTACCCGAACGGATTCGGACATTACGGTGGATATTTCAACGCTATCACCGAATCAAACCTGCGGTTTTACAGCCGCATGGTCAGTAGTACGGAAGGCGGCAGATTTCAGTTCCCGGCATGGCAGTTCAGGCATTTCGATTATGAAACGCTGCCGGTTATCGCGACAGCGGTAAATGAAATGCTTTTGCAAAGCCATGAGAACAGAATCAGATTTTTTCCCGCGTGTCTGCCGGATTTTACCGGAGCGTTTAAGCTTGCCGCGGAAAACGGATTTATAGTTAAGTCGCAAATGAAAAACGGCGAGGTTTTGTTCGCGGAAATCGAATCTACACGCGGAGGGATTATAAGGTTGGTTGACCCGTGGGGAGAAAACAAAGTGTTCGCCAACGGCAACTATATCGAAACGATCTCCGATATGGCGGACAATATCGCGGAAATACCAACCAATGCGGGAGATCGTATATTCATTACAAAAACGGCTGAAAACGCCGAAATTTTCAATGCAGAAGATAAAGATAAATTTAATGAGAATAAATCACGGAACTTTGAAAACAAATGTTTCGGGCGTTCGCGGCTCGGTACTCCGCGAATGTTTTAACGGTTCATTTTGTTCGCAGATAGTTTAAAAAGTTGTTTCATTGTCAGATGTCAGATGAAGAAAAACTCACGTTGTTTAAAAAAGGTATGATCGCGGAATAAATAAAAACCATAAACCTTTTTCGTATAAACCGGTTCTTTATGGGTAGAGGGAAGTAAAAAAATGAAATTCAATAATGAACTGGTAATCAAAGCACGGGATGGCGATATTCATGCGTTTGAGATTTTGGTTGAGGAATTAAGCGATATGGCGGTAGGCTACGCTTATTCAATATTGAAAGACCACGGACAAGCTGAAGACGCCGCGCAGGAATCTTTTGTTCAGGCATATTTAAAATTGAAAACGTTACAGTCTCCCGAAGCGTTTCTTTCGTGGTTTCGGAGGATAGTGTTTTCGCAGTGCGAACATTTCTACCGCAAAAAGAGATTGCCGGTCGTTCCGTTGGACGATATTCTTGAAACGCAAAGTCAGGAGCTTAACCCGCCGGAAATTGTTGAAAATGGCGAGTTGAAAAGTCAAATCTTCAAAGCCGTCAATACGCTGCCGGAAAAAGAACGGGTTATAACGGTTCTGTTCTATATTAGCGGGTATTCTATGGCTGAAATCGGAAAATTTTTGAATTTGCCGATCAGCACGGTCAAAAACCGTTTGTATTCGGCAAGGAAAAAACTGCGCGGAAAAATGATCGAACTCATGGGTGATACTTTCAAAGAACAAAAGACGGGCAAAGAATTTACGAAAAAGGTGAAAAATATGATTATATCAGGACACAAGCAGGCATTGCTTGTAAAAAACGACGGAACGGTGATGAATTGGGGTAATAAATCGATTCCCGCCGCTGACATAGGGTTGAAAAATGTCAAATCTATAGCAACTGCGAACGGGTGTTACGGTTCTTATGCGGTGCTAAACGACGGAACGGTTTGGGCATGGGGATGGAATCTTTGGCGGCATCTCGGAACCGGTTCAGATGAGGAGTACATAATAACGCCGGAACAGGTCAAGAATCTCATCGATGTTGTTTCGGTAACGGCAGGCGTTTCACATTCGCTGGCATTAAAAAAGGACGGGACGGTTTGGGCATGGGGCAAGAATTGGTACGGGAATTTGGGAAACGAATATGATGAAAGCAAATCTCCGATGGAAATAACAAGTTTGAAAAATATCAAACAAATCTCCGCGGGTTATTTCCGCACCTTAGCCTTGGCGGAAGACGGAACGGTTTGGCGATTGGGCGGCTACGGCGATTCGAGGGCTATGTCTCCGATTGTGTACGCAGTTTCTACGCCCGTTCAAATCAATCTTCCCGGCAAGATCACCGCAATTTCCGCAGGCGGTATGCACGATGTAATGTTATGCGAGAACGGCACAGTTTGGGTCTGCGGCTATAATACGCAAAGGCAGCTTGGAGTGAATCATGTCGGCAACGAGGTTTTAGATATTCCAATACAAGCGGCGAATTTAACGGATGTAAAAGCGATTTCTGCGGGCGGCAGTTTTACATTAGCATTAAAGAATGACGGTACCGTTTGGGCTTGGGGAGAAAACGAAAGCGGCGAGTTGGGTAACGGCTCATAT